>CACHYX010000041.1 GCA_902584225.1 uncultured Pelagibacteraceae bacterium | reverse complement strand
TAATAAACCTGCCTTTGCTAAGATAATCGAATCATATTGATCCTCATCTAATTTTTTGATTCTGGTATCAATATTTCCCCTAATTAATTTAAAGTTTAAGTCTGGTCTTAAATGTTTTAATTGAAATTCTCTTCTTAATGAGGAAGTGCCGATTACTGAATTTTTTTTAATTTTATTAAGTGTTAATTTTTCTTTATTAATTAAAACTTCTTGAGGATCATTTCTTTTTAGAAAACACTCTATCCTTAGACCCTTGGTTTTAAAGGATGGAACATCTTTTAAAGAGTGAACGGCTACATCAATGTTTTTATTTATAAGTTCCTTTTCAATATTTTTTATGAACTCTCCTTTGCCTCCAATTTCACTAGTTCTTCTATCTAAAACTAAATCACCATCTGTAATAATTTTTTTAATTTCTATTTCAATATCAAATTCTTTAAGAAAGGCTTTTTTTGCGATTTCAGCATATTTTAATGCCAATTTACTTCCTCGAGAACCAATTATAAGTTTTTCCATTTATTTAATTTTTTTATTTTTAGAGTAAATTACATTAATAAAAACCTTTTATGAAAAAAAAAACAATCATTATTGGCATAGAAACTAGTTGTGATGAGACTGCTGTATCCATATTGAGAGATAATGGAAAAAATAGACCTGAAATTTTATCAAATGTAGTTTCAAGTCAATTTGAAGTTCATAAAAAATTTGGTGGTGTAGTTCCAGATTTAGCTGCAAGAGCACATCTTGATAAAATTGACATCATGACAAAGAAAGCTTTAAAGATTAGTAAAGTAAAATTGAAAGATATTGATGCTGTTGCAGCAACTGCTGGGCCGGGTTTAATAGTTTGTTTATCAGTTGGTCTAAATTTTGCAAAAGCTTTATCTCTATCATTAAAAAAACCATTTATAGCTGTAAATCATTTAGAGGGACATGCTTTAAGTCCAAAATTAAATTTTAATATCAAATATCCATATCTACTTTTTTTAATTTCGGGTGGACATACTCAATACTTAACAGTTAAAAAATTAGGTGACTACAAAAGGCTTGGCACAACGATAGATGATGCGCTTGGTGAGGCATTCGATAAAACAGCAAAACTTTTAAATCTTAGTTACCCAGGTGGACCTAAGATCGAAGAATTGGCAAGAAGGGGTAATGAGAACAGGTTCATGTTACCAAAGCCTATTTTAAATAGGGGTGGGTCTAATTTATCTTTTGCTGGTCTAAAAACAGCAATCTTAAGGTTAAAAGAATTCATAAAAACGGACAAAGATAAAAACGATCTTGCAGCAAGTTTTCAAAAAACTGTTCTTGATATTTTGAATAAAAAAACAAAAAAAGCTATTGAACAATATTTAGAGCTTTATCCGAAAAATAGAACTTTGGTAGTTGCAGGTGGTGTTGCTGCTAATAAAAAAATCAGAATTACTTTGGAAAGATTATGCAAAAAAGAAAAATTTAAAATTTATTTCCCTGATTTAGAATTATGTACCGATAACGCAGCGATGATTGCGCTAGCAGGGCTGGAAAGGTACAAGAAAAAAAAATTTGATAAACATAATTTTGAAGCGAACCCAAGGTGGCAACTGGATAGAAAGGCAAAATTTCTTAAAGGCGCTGGAGTAAAAATTTAAATGCAATATTGGTTATTAAAATCTGAACCAGATGTATGGTCGATTACGCAACAAGAAAAAGCTGGAGCCAAAGGTGCGATATGGGATGGTGTAAGGAATTATCAAGCTAGGAATAATTTAAAAAAAATGAGAAATGGTGATCTTTGTTTCTTTTACCATTCAAATATTGGAAAAGAAATTGTTGGTATAGTAGAAGTGATTAAAGAAGCTTTCCTAGACCCAACAGATAAAAAAAAAATGTTTGTAGCTGTCATGGTTAGATTTAAGCAAAAATTAAAAAATCCCATAAAATTGGAGGATATTAAAAAGAAAAGCTCTTTAAGTGAAATCCCCCTTATCAAACAAAGCAGATTATCAGTCATGCCAATTGATTCTAAAAGCTGGAAAATATTAGATAAAATGGGTAATATTTAGCATGCCAAAAAAAACTAGAAAAAAGAAAAAAGGTAAAAAGATCAAAAAAAGAAAACCTACA
>CACHYX010000040.1 GCA_902584225.1 uncultured Pelagibacteraceae bacterium | reverse complement strand
TAATGAAATTAAGAAAACGAGGAAAATTACTAAAATTCCAAATTTTTGGAAATCTATAGCACATAACCCGCAACTTTTAGAAAGAACTTGGAATAATCTTAAACAAATTATGAAAGATGGTGCATTAGACTCTGTTACTAAAGAATTAATTTATGTTGCTGTATCAATAACAAATAGTTGCAGTTACTGTACCAGATCACATACTTTTGCTGCTAAAAAAAAGGGTGCATCTGACGAGATGATTAAAGAGATGATTGATGTAGTTGGCATTGCAAATCAAAACAATAAACTTGTTGAAGCGTATCAAGTTGAGGTAGATAAAATTTATAAATAAGCAATGACGAATTTTATTGGATATATATATCTTTTGTTAGCTGTAATACTAGGAATTACTTCTAATGGCTTTTTAAAAACTACTAATGGATTTACAAATCTAGTACCAACCACAATGTGTATAGTTACAATTGTTCTTTGTATTTTTTTTCTTGCAAAAGCAATGATAACAATCCCTGTTGGTTTTACCTATGCAACATATGGAGGACTAACTATTACCGCTGTAACAATATTTGGAATATTGAAATATAATCAAGTTCCAAACATATATGGAATTATAGGCATATCTCTGATTATAATTGGTGTGATAATGGTGAATTTTTTAGGTAAAACAAACTAAATTTATTTTGTAATCTTATCTACAAAATTTTTTGTTATTGGACCAACAAATAAAGCAGCAACTATTGCAATTGGAAGACTTACTACCCAAGCTTTTAAAAATCTATTTATGTATTCGCTATCCATGCCTGTATTAATATATGTGATGATCAGCGTCATCATGAGGCTCATTCCGAACCCCATGATTAAAATAAATAATAAATTAGAATATTTTTTTGGAAACATTAAATTGTAAAAGTTACCTTGTAGCTCCTGTTTCCTGATGAATTATTTTTTCATCGCGTTGAACATGCTTAGTGTGTCGTCGAAAGTCATCATATTGATCATTTTTCCACTATCGCTTACTTCAAAGTAATGACCAAACATTGTTTCCATACCATCCGCTGACCCCTTTACTCTTACAAAAACTTTATTTCCTTCACTTATCATCTCAATAGGTTCAACTTTGAAATTTGACCATTTTTCTGGAATTTTTGAAAATGCTCCCATCATTGCTTGTGGACCTTTGTGAACTCCTGACAGAGGATGGACTCCTTCTTTTCCAGGGAAAGTCCATGTAGTGTTTTCATCTACCAACTCTTTAAAAAAAGTCTCCATATCGTGTTTATTAAAAAGATCGTAACCTAATTGTATTCTTTCTTTTGCGTTCATTTACTTCTCCTTTTTGATTAATTATTACACATAAATTTTATCAGCTAAACCATAACAAAGAACAGCACTAATAATTACCAGAATTAGTGGAGCATATATTCCATCGTTTCTAGTTTTCTTAGTTAATCCCGTCTTATCAATTTTTAATGTATAAAAATTTGCCATCAAAATTGTAACGTTGATAATAAAGACTAAATTAAAGAATGCCCAAGTAGCCTCTAAACCACCTGATCTGATAAAAGCGACATATATTGCCATTAAAACTAATGCGATCATAAATGAACCAGCAAATCTGGTAATTAGTGTTGCTGTCTTATCTACACCTCTACCTTTTAAAAATTTCTGAGTGTCAAAGACTAATTGGTAAGCGTAAGCACCAACTATTATGAAATGAGCTAAGTAAATTATTAAATAAAAAGCGTTTCCAAATTTATCGATCATAAATATCCTATGCGTTGTAGTCCATTACTTGATCTGTACACTCAACAAACTTGTGTGGAGTAAAAAAATCGTTCATTTGACCTAGTTGATTAATAATTGATTCCTCGTCTTTACCCTTCCACCAACAGAACATTTCCATTGTATCACCCGGAGTATTCCAAGTCATCTGACAAGCAGCATTATCGCTTTTCATACTTTTAACAATATCTTCCATCTTCATTGAAGCCACTGTTTCAGTAAACTTCTCTTTCATCTCTTTAGATTTAAAAGTGTGTGTTACCATATAGTTTTTCATATTTTCTCCTTTTGTTTAATAGTTTCGTTATACCCCTTTAATTATAATTAAATTACCTTCAGAATTTTTTTGGCGAAGTTCTTTAACT
>CACHYX010000039.1 GCA_902584225.1 uncultured Pelagibacteraceae bacterium | reverse complement strand
GTAATTCCATTTTTCGCATCTTTAATCCAAATTCCATTTTCAGTAATTACAGCTAAATATTTATTATCTTTAGCATACGAATTTTTTATATTTAAATAAGAGTGTTTTAGATTTGAAGATAAATTATAAAAGATTGTTACTATTATCATACCAATTAAAAAACTTAATACAGCAAGTAAATTAATTATTTTTGTATTACTCAAACCAAAATTTTTAAATGAAATATTTTCATTTTGCTCTATCAATTTAATAAAAAAAAATTGAGTGGTGATCAAAAATATAAATGGAAATATCTCAAAAATAATTGAAGGGATATTTAGAAAGGTTAAAAATATTGGAATTCCCATTGAAACATCCAAATCTTTGAAAAAATTTATTTCCTCAAAAATATTCAATATAAAAGCCAATGTAACAAAAATAAAAACAGTTTTCATGAACGTGAGTAAAAATTGTTTGCTTATATAATTTTGATAAACTTTTAGTATCATTTTGAGGAAGAAAGAGATTGTTTGTAGAATAAAAAGTAAAAAATTATCGTTATAAAGATTGGAACGATCATTATTAAAAAACTTTTATTAAAATTATAAGAAAAATATTTTGTTAAAATTTCTGAGAAAGAAATTAAAATAACTCCAGTAATAAAAACCATAATTTTAAATTTTGAATATCCAACTGAATTTTTCGATCTAATTAAAAGCAAAGCAGAGACAACTGCTAATAATGGAATATATAAAGGTTTAAATATCCTACTAAAAAGCTCTTGTGAAATATTATTTAATTGTTTTGGTTTATGCGAACATTGGAATCCAAACTCATTTTTATCTCCAAGCATTATTTGCGTTCTTTGGTCTTTGGGCTGAAGTAGACATTTTAATAAAACAAAAATACTGACTTCTTGTAATTTTGGATATTTTGTAGTTTTTGAACTGTAATCAGCCAAATTTAATTGTGTTTTATTAAAGTTTATTACAGTAGTTTTACCTTTATTAATATTTAAAATTTTTCCTTCGTTTAGTATTAAAAAATTTTGATTATTATATTGAGAGAAGAATCCTGTTTTTGCATAAATAATTCTAGAGTCATTTACGTTGTAGGTGTCTTTTATAACTATATTCTCGAATTGATCTAATTCATTTTTTTTGTCGACATATATTGTTAGTTTTTCAACCGTATCCATAAATTTTTTGGGTTTTACAAGAGATGGCAAAAAATCAACATTTGATTGCCTAATAAAAGATCTTGCTTTATCTTGCGTATAAGGCACTATAAAAATATTCATTAGAGATTGTAAAATTAAAAAAACTAAAGAATATTTTATAATTATGTTTAAAAACTCACTTTTTTTTATGCCATTTGACCAAAAAATTAGAATTTGGTTTTGATCTTCATATTTTACAAGGGTAAAAAAAACAGCAAAGAAAAACATGAATGGTAAAATTTCATTAAAGATTTTTGGTAAACTTAACAATGTATATAAAAAATAAATTTTAAAACCGTGGCCATCTTCTGTCACAAAACCTAAGTAATTAACCGCTTGAATTACCCAAACAATAAGTGCGACAGAACTACAAGAAAGTAAAAAAAATATTGTTGTTTCGCGTAAAAAGTTTTTAAAAATAATTTTTTTCATTGAAATTTTATAAAATAAACATATACACGTTTTGGTAGAAAAATGAATAGAAAATTATGATTATAAAAGATAGCTTTTCAAAAATGACAAATATCTCGAAACTTTCAGGATGTATTGTATTTTTTACCAACGAAAAAACAGAAATATTACATCTGAAAAAGTATCTTGGTCCTTTGGAGCATAAAAACTTAAATGTACTTCTCAAAAATAAAAATAAAAAAAAAGGTTTAGTGTCTTTTGACTTAAATCCAAATCAAAAAATAATTTTGATTTCATTAAAGAAAAATCAGAAACCAAATGAAACAGAAAAAAGTGGAGCTAAACTCACAGATTTTTTAAATAGCGAGGGGGCAGGAGCAGTTCATATTATCTCAGATACAATCTCTGTAAGTTTAAAGCCAGATACCATTTATGAATTTTTACATGGAATGAGATTAAAGTCGTATTCTTTTGACAGATATAAATCAAAAAAGGATTCAAAAACATTAAAAGTTAATATGATATCATTAAAAAAATTTAATAAAAAAATTTATGACAAATTTAAAGCAATTGAGCTAGGAGTTAACTATACAAAAGATCTAGTGTCAG
>CACHYX010000038.1 GCA_902584225.1 uncultured Pelagibacteraceae bacterium | reverse complement strand
TTTTAAAAAAAAAAGTTTAAGCGTTAAAGCTCTCAAGTATTCCAATGACATTTTGGAAATTCTTGAAAAGAAAAGGATTGTGCCAGATTTAATTTTGGTTGATGGGAGATATCGAGTTTTAACTTCTTTATGTCTTCATCAATTTTTTAGTAAAAATAAAAAAAAATTTATAATAATAATTGATGATTACCAAGATAGAAACTACTACCATATTTTAAATAAGTTCTTCAAAGTTAAAATGGTTGGACGTTTTGGTGTTTTTTACAAGCTTAAAAAAAACAAAGCTTCAGAATTAATTAATCATTACTCTTTAGATTATAGATAATATTATGAGGAAAATTAAAGTTTTACATTTAGTTGGAGGACCACTAACAGCAGGTGCATTTAAAGGAAGTTTGATTTTACATAAATCTTTACTAAAATTGGGCATTGAATCAAAAATATTAAGTGACCGTCCTCCGAGTGATATCAAATACTTACCTAAAAACGATGTAAAAAATCTTGTTTTTGTCAATAAAAATTTTTTTAGAAAAATTTTAAATCGATTATTTGTAATTATGGAAAAAACTTTTAATGTTCTGTTTTTAAAAACACCCCGATCTACATTTACTTTAGGTTTATTAGGTTTTGATTTAACAAAGTTAGACGAATATAATGATGCTGATTTAATACATATTCACTGGTTGGGAAAAGGATTTATTAAACTTTCATCAATTAAAAAAGTTAAAAAACCTATAGTTTGGACAATGAGAGATATGTGGGCGTTTTCTGGAGGGTCTCACTATACATCTGATTTTAAAGAGTTTGAAAAAGGATATATTTCAAAAATTATAAAAAATTATAAAAAGGGAATTTATTCTGAAAAGATTCAGTTTATAGCTATAAGCAATTGGTTGAAAAAAAGAGCTGAAGAGAGCAACATATTAAAAAATTCCAATTTAAAATTAATTCATAACAATATTGATTTGGAAAACTTAAATTTTTTGGACAAAGACAAAGCGAGGTCGTTTCTAAATATTTCTACATCAAAAAAAATAGTTTTATATGGAGCCCAAAACCCCCAAAGCCCAAGAAAGGGTTGGAATATTTTTTTTGAAACATTAGGTAGTTTAGATAAGTCTAAATACTTAATACTGATTTTTGGAAATTTTTGGTCAAAAGAGTCTCTTAATCAAATTGGAATTGAATATAAGTCATTTGGATTCATCAATGATAAAAATTTATTAAATGCCATTTACTCAAGCTCTGATATATTTGTTTTTCCCTCAATACAGGAAGCTTTTGGTAAGACCTGGGCTGAAGCAATGGCTTGTGGTCTACCTGTAGTGTGTTTTAACAACACGAGTGCCTCAGATTATATTAACCATAAACTAAACGGATTTGTGGTAGATAATATTAGTTCTGAAGACTTGAAAAAAGGGATTGAATGGATGTCAAAAAAAATCGATGAGAAAAAAAACTTAAAACATTTATCAAAAAATCAAGTTGAAAAATTTGATCCAAAAGTTGTTGCACAACAATATATTAAAATATATTCAGAGATTCTATGAAAAAAATTTTAATTAATATTTCATACTTAATGAGTAAAAAGCAAAAACGACTAATGCTTTTTAGTTTCATCTTAGTACTTTTGGTAACATTGTTGGAAACAGTAAGTTTAGGTTCAGTAGCTGGTTTTGTTTATTTTATTTCCGACCCCGAAACTTTGATACAAAAGATCCCTGAAAATTTTAATTTTTTTAAATCAATATTAATGACCAAAACTCAAACTGAAGTTATTATTTATCTATCAATTATCCTAGTTTTGTTTTTTTTGATTAAAAACATTTTTATAATAGGTTATACCTATTTTATTGGCCACTTGAAAAAACTAATTATTGTAAGAAACACAAAAAAATTATTAAGCAAATATTTAGAAGAAGATTATACTTTTTATTCCGAAAAATCCTCAAAAGAACTTACCAATAACTTAAACGCTGAAATTACAAGAAGCACTCATTATTTATTCTTTTTGGTCTCGCTGACAAAAGAACTCTTTCTGATCCTAGCTTTAATTTTGACGTTATTATTTGTAAGCTGGAAAGTGACCCTAAGTTTGTTTTTGGCACTTTTTTTAGCATCTGTTTTTTTTTACTTTTCATTTCACAAAATTTCAAAAAAACTTGGTGAAGGCATTACTCAATCTTCAGAAGACATATTAAAGAATATAAATGATAGTATTAAGAATTTTAAATTAATTCGTCTGATGAATCTAAATACATTTTTTATAAAAAAAATT
>CACHYX010000037.1 GCA_902584225.1 uncultured Pelagibacteraceae bacterium | reverse complement strand
TTCTAATTTTTGTTTATTAGTTTTTTGCATAAGAATACAAATAATAAGAAAATGAGGAAATTACAAATGATAATATAAAATTTATAGTCGCAAGCGAAACTCCAAATACAGCAAAATTTACATTTCTACAGTCAGGATTTATAACACTTAAACTTTCAAGCAATTTACCCTCTTCCAAAATACTTAAATTATCGTCTGAACAATTAAAAATTGACTGGTATAATTCTTGTTCAATACCAACATGGTATCCAGATAATATCACGCTTATTAAAAAGGTTAAAAATATATAGATGCATATTTTTGTATTTGAAGGTTTAAAAAAACCAAAAAATCCAATTATCAAACCAAGAGCATAAGGCACTCTTTGATACTTGCATAAAATACATGGTTTATATCCCAAAAAAAATTCTACAAAAAATGCGTAAAATATCGAAGTCACACACAGCAATATAATAAACAAATAAAATATCTTAAATTTTTTTTCTAAGGCCATCTAGGATGTAAATTTAATTAAGAAATTATATACAAAGAAAGCAACTATTACTAAAATAACAGATATTATTATTGAAACTGTAACTAGTTTTTTTTCAATTATTTTCTTCATAGCAGGTCCAAAATTTCCAATTAAAAATGCTATTAAAAAAAATCTAGAACCTCTTGTTAATAAAGACACAATAACAAAATAGAAAAAATTGAAGTGCACAAATCCACTTGTAATAGTGAGTAATTTAAATGGTACAGGTGTGAAACCAGCAATAGCCAACAAAGTTACCCAAGCTATTACACCGCCTTCTGAGGACATTTTCTCTTTTAAAAAGTTAGTATTATCCACACCGTATAATTCAAATATTTTTACGCCAATCTCGTTAAAAAAAACGTAACCAATAAAATATCCAATGCATGCTCCCAAAACAGATCCAATAGTAGCAATTAGTGTAATTCTAACCCACTGAGCTCTCTTGGCAATGGTCATTGGTATAATAAAAACATCAGGCGGTATTGGAAATATAAAACTTTCTATGAATGAGATAAAACCTAGAAAAAATTTTGATCTTTTATGACCTGCTAATTCAATTGATTTTTTATATATTTCTTTAAACATACTAAATTTGTTTTTATACTATAAATATAAAAATGAAATTATTAATATTGGGCGAATGGCGGAACTGGTAGACGCGTTGGACTCAAAATCCAATAGTAGCAATACTGTGAGAGTTCGATTCTCTCTTTGCCCACCATTTTATGAAAATAGAAAACATAAATAGTTTAGTAGAACTTTATTTCAAAAAATATGATGAAATTAAAAACAAAAAAGGCCCACCTTTTTTATTTGGATTAAGTTCAAAAGATAAAAACTACTCGTTAAATTGGAATGAGGTAACATTAAAGATTAAAAGTTTAACAACTTTTCTACAAGACTATATTTCCCCTGGTGACAGATGCGTATTATTGTCTGAGAATAGACCACAATGGTTAATTGCCGATATTGCAATAATGAATTCTGGAGGTGTAACAGTGCCATTATTTACCACTTACTCAGACTCAGACTATGAATATATAATAAATGATTGTGGACCAACGGTTTGTATAGTTTCAAATAAGTTACTATATGAAAAAATAGAAAAATTTTTAAATGACAAAATTAAGATAATTTCTATTGATGAATTTACAAATCGAATTGAAAACTTTTCAGAAATATTTAAAAAAACAAATTTTAATAATAAAAGTTATAACAATAAAATAAAAAGAAATGACTTAGCTTGTATAATTTATACCTCTGGTACAACAGGTAAACCAAAAGGAGTTATGTTAAGTCATGGTGGAATTCTTTCAAATTGTGAGGGAGCTTTAGAAATATTGGCTTCTATTGTCAAAAAGAAAAAACCAGTTTTTTTAACGTGGTTACCTCTTTCACATTCTTATGAACACACTGTTCAATTCGTTCAAATTTCTCTGGGAGCAAAAGTTTATTATGCTGAAAGCCTAGATAAACTTATTTCCGACATGTCAGTGGCGAAACCAACCGTCATGACCGCTGTTCCAAGATTCTATCAAAATTTATATAACAAAATTTCTTTAAACTTTTCTAAACTGGAGGGATTAAAAAAAAAATTAATAACCAACACTCTTAAACTTGGCACAAAAAAACTTAAAAAAGAAAACCTAAATTTTGTTGAAAAAATATCTAATTTTTTATGTGAAATTTTAGTTAGGAAAAAGATCAAAAAACAGTTTGGTGGAGAACTTCAAGCATTTGTTTCAGGTGGCGGTGCTCTAGATCAAAAAATAGGAGAATTTTTGAATTCTATAGGTTTGCCTACTCTACAAGGCTATGGGCTTACGGAAGCTTCTCCAGTAGTAAGCTGCAACATTCCAGGGAACATTCAAATTGAGACTGTAGGACCTCCTTTTAAAACCAATGAAGTAAAAATTTCAAATGACGGTGAAATATTAGTTAGAGGAGAAAACGTTATGCTAGGTTATTGGA
>CACHYX010000036.1 GCA_902584225.1 uncultured Pelagibacteraceae bacterium | reverse complement strand
CAACAAACTGTGAGTCAGGATTTTCCTCCGATGGTCTTATTTTCATTCTATAAACCGCAAAAACACCAATTAAACAGTGGAATATAATAAGAAATACAAAAAATCCATTGTTCCCAATTAAATCCATTAACAAAGAACATAAAAATGGTCCACTGATCGCTCCTAAACCAAAGGCAAATTGTAAACCTGCTCCTGCAGCAACAAACTTATCTCTAGTTATAAAGTCATTGGTATGTGCAAGTATTAAAGAAAACATTGGCAAGCTACATACGGAAAATGCTATTAAAAAAATATAAAACCATAACTTTGAAGATCCTAGCCCCTCTGGTAAATACATTGTTCCAACTGAAAAGATTGCAAAGAAAGCAAATAACGCAGCACCGAAAGTTGAATAAATGATAACTTTTCTTCGATCAAATTTATCTGAAATATAGCCCACAGGATATTGCGAAATAGCACCTGAAATTGCCAACACAAAAGTAACTAAAGATATATCAAATATACTAAAATTCATTGAAGCTGCATAAACTGCCAATAAAGTAAATAATGCTGATTGAATTGTTCCGTAAAGAACAGAGCTTACCATTCCAAGAGGTGATGATGAATATAATTCTTTTAAACTCATACTTTTAATTTTCTTAAAAGTTGGCGGCTTTCTTTTAGTTAATAAAATTGGCAGAAGTGCTAGTGACATTAATACAGATATTAAAATAAAAGGCTGAAAATTCTCAGGACTACTAAAATTTAATAAAAACATTCCTGTCCCCATAGATCCATATAAAATAATCATATAAATAGATAAAACTTTACCTCTATTTTTATTACTTGATCTATCGTTCAACCAACTCTCAGCAATTGTATAGATTGAAACCATTGAGTATCCTGTAATCACTCTTAATAAGAACCAAGTTAGGGGATTTACAAAAACTGAGTGAACTAATATTGCAAGTGATGCTACAGATGCAAAAGCAGCAAATACTCTTATATGACCTACACCTGATATAACTGAAGGAACAGTTCTGGCACCTATAAAGTAACCTACAAAATAGCCAGACATCATAAATCCAGTTGAGGCAAGGCTAAATTCTTCAATAACTGCTCTAACTCCTAATAAAGCATTTTGATACCCATAGGCAAGCATGATTGCACTCATACCCAAAAATAATGCCCAAGAATTTTTAAATACTTTATTCATAAACTGGCAGCTTATTATTTCTGATTTGAGACTAAATCAAGAAATTATTATGACGAACTTATGACTTTTTCAATTTTAAGAAAGAATGGGTGGCTATCGTTAATACAATTATAGCACCCCCTACTATTGTTTCAGGTGTAGGCTGCTCTTTAATAATGAGCCAGACCCAAATCGGACCTATTATAGTTTCCAACAAGAAAAATAAGTTTACCTCTGCTGCTGTTATAAATCTAGGTGCTATAGTAACAAGAACGAATGGTATAGCCACACACATTACACACATTAATGGAACAATATAAATATCGTTATTATTCAGAGAATAATCTTTTACAAAAAGCATTGCAAAAAGAGCTATGATCAACTTTCCAACCACTGCAGAGGGAACCAGGTTTAATTTTTTTGCTGATCTAATTATAACAGCACCTACTGCTAGACCCATGGCAGCAACAAATCCTAAAATATCTCCAAAAAAATTTCCTAACTTAATTGAGTCGTAAAAAATATACAGTGCAGCAAAAAAAGTTATAAAAATTGCTACCCAGGTTTTTTTATCAGGATTTTCTTTAAGGAAAAATGACCCAAGAATGGCGGATAACATTGGCGCTGTAGCAATCATTATCAAAGTATTAGCAACATTTGTATTTTGAATTGATACAACAAAAGCAATGTTTGTAACTGAAAAGGTTAAAACGTAGGCGAAACCAAAATAGCCATTTGATCTTAATAAATTAAAAAATTTTAGTCTGTAAATTAAAAGCATTCCAATAAAAACTAAAACAAACGGTATGATGCCTCTATAAAAAACCAAACTCCAAGTCTCAACATCAGATAGTCTGATAAATAAAGAGTCTGGCGTTATAAACATCACAGCCACAAAAGCCATTAAAGACCCTTTTTTTTGATCAGACAAACTATTCATGCTTTAAGTTCTTTCCAAAAAGTTTTTGCTAGATTTTTACCTGATAGATCGTAGTAAGTTTTTATTCCTGTGGGAGATGTAACATTAATATCACCGTTAAGCTTTTGATCAATCAAGTCAATTCCAGCAAAAAAAATGTTTTCTTTTTTTAAATCTTTAGCAATTAAATTTGAAATTTGCTTTTCTACTTTAGTTAATTTTGTATTTATTACTTTAGCTCCCTTGCTCATATTGCTTAAAAATGATCCTTTTTTTGGAATTCTTGAAATAACACCACATAATTTCCCGTTTATAACAAAAACTCTTTTGTCTCCTTTATTTATTTTTGGAAGAAATTTTTGACACATAATATGACCATTTTTTTTAATAAATCTTTTAACTAGATTTGATTTAAATCTGGTTAATAAATGAATATCATTTCCACTGTAACCATGAATAGGTTTTAAGATTACCTCTTTGTTTTTTTTA
>CACHYX010000035.1 GCA_902584225.1 uncultured Pelagibacteraceae bacterium | reverse complement strand
CAAAGCAAGTCATCTTGTGGTTGTGGCGTGTCTTTTTCTCTTTAATGTTAATTTCCTCATGGAATGTTAATTCGGTAAGAGCCAGAATTGATAACATAAAAAGTTATTTGGTAAAGTACAAACCAGATATACTATTAATGCAAGAAATTAAGACTGAAGAAGTAAATTTTCCTTTTGATGTATTTTCTTCCCTTGATTATGAGAGCCACGTCCATGGCCAAAAAAGCTACAACGGTGTTGCTATAATTTCCAAGAAAAAATTAGATAATGTCAAAACTGATATAATTAAAGATAAACTAAAACAATCTAGAATTATATCTGCTGAGGTTGAACATAAGAAAAAAAAGATACAATTAATCAATATATACACGCCTAATGGAAATCCAGTTGATACACCTAAATATGAATATAAAAAAAATTGGTTAGATGATTTAATTAAAAAGTTAAAATCTTTATCAAAGACAAACAAAAATATAATCTTAGCTGGAGATTTCAATGTAATCCCTGCAGCAGAAGACGTCTATAATCCAAAAAGTTTTGAGGATGATGCTTTATATAGACTAGAAATAAGAAAAAAATATAGAGAGATGTTGAGCTTAGGTTTTAGTGATGTTTACAGACATTTTAATGAAACAAAAGAAGGATATACATTTTGGGATTATATGAGAGGAGCTTGGCAAAAAAATAATGGTATGAGAATAGATCATTTTTTGGTTTCAAGTTCAATTATTGATAATGTTAAAAAAATAAATATTAATAAAGACCCTCGAGGAAGAGAGAAACCTTCGGATCATACTCCAATTGAAATTGAATTAAATTAGTTAACAGCCTTTAAAAGATTTAGCCATATTACTGATTAAATCAAAATATAAACCTTTACCTGGATTTAAGGTAGCACCCAAAGGATCTAGTACGCCTGTCTTAATATTTGTATCTTTCGCAACTGCATTAATGATATTTGGGTTAAATTGCGGTTCTGAAAAAACGCAAGTTACTTTTTCGTGCTCAATTATTTCCCTTATTTCAGATAATTGTTCTGCTCCAGGTAGAACATCTGTATTTACTGTAAATGCTCCCAAAACATTTACTTTAAATCTTTTTTCAAAATACTGGTAAGCGTCATGAAACACTATTGATTTAAAATCTTTATTTAATTCAGACTTAACTTGTTTTACTAATTTATCTAAATCTTTGTTCACCTTTTTCAAATTTTCTTTATAAATCGACTCATTTGCTTGGTCATTTTCTATTAAATGTTTTGCCATTTCTTTTAAGATTTTTTTAGCGTTTAAAGGATCTAACCATATGTGTGGATCAAACTCGCCATGTGCATGTCCTTCATGACCGTGATCGTCATGACCGTCTTCTTTTTTAGCATGATCATCATGATCGTCTTCTTTATGTCCATGATCATCATGACCTTCAAAAATATTTCTTTCTCTAAATTTTAATTTATTTATTCCTCTGATTTCCATTAGTTCAATTTTTTCAGCTTTTTTTGCAATCGAACCAAGAGGTTTAACTAAAAAACTTTCAATATCTTCACCTACCCAAAATATAAGATCTGCTTCCTGAAGCAATTTTGCATGAGATGGCTTCATTGCAAAACCGTGGGGTGATGCGTAACCATCAACAATTAAATCAGGTTTTTTTACTCCATCCATTAAATAGCTCGCAAGTGAATGAATAGGTTTAATTGATGCTACAACTTTGATTTCAGCGTATGCTTGAGAAAATAAAGTTAAAAATGATAATGTGATAATTAAAGGTAGTTTTTTAAATTTTTGCATAATTTTTATATTGTTATAATGTAACACTATGTAATAATATAACATAATAGAGTCAAGAGATAAAATGGGTTTAGAAAATAAAATTTTAGTAAAATTAAAAAGCGCAGGTTTTCGCTTAAACGATAAATGGTTAGTTCAGGGAGTATCCTTGCAAGTTGAAAAAGGTAAAATTGTAACTCTAATTGGACCAAATGGATCTGGTAAAAGCACTACCGCAAAAATTGCTTTAGGAATTTATAAAAAAATTGATGGTGAAGTTGAAAAATACACAAATAAGATTGGATACGTTCCACAAAAGATTTCAATAGATTGGACGTTACCTCTAAGAGTTAAAGACTTTATGTCTCTTACTGAAAACCTTGAGGATAAAACTATTAATGAAGCATTGTCGTTAACAGGGGTAATCCATCTTAAAGATAAAAATTTAGGAGATTTATCTGGAGGTGAATTTCAAAGAGTTTTGCTTTCAAGAGCAATATCAAAAAAACCTGAGTTATTAGTCCTAGATGAACCTGTACAAGGAGTTGATTTCACTGGTGAGATTGCTTTATATGAATTAATCAAAAAAATTTCAGAAGATTTAAACTGCGGTATCTTATTAATTTCACATGATCTACATACAGTAATGAGTGCTACCGATCATGTTGTTTGTTTAAATGGTCATGTTTGTTGTTCTGGATCTCCAATTGATGTTGCAAAAAACAGAGAGTACAAAGCTTTGTTCGGTGAGCAGGCATCGCAGACACTTTCTATTTATGAACATAAACACGATCACATTCACACTAGTGAAGGAAAGATAAAAAAGAATTAAATGCTAGATGATTTTTTTATAAGAGCTTTATTTGCTGGAATTGGAGTTGCTTTGGTAACCGGTCCTTTGGGATGTTTTGTAGTATGGAGGAGATTATCCTATTTTGGTGATACATTAGCTCATTCTGCTTTACTTGGTGTAACACTTGCTTACTCTTTAGAGTTTAACATTGCATTATCCGTCTTTATAATCTCAGCTTTAATAGCTCTAATTTTAATTAATCTTCAAAAAAGAACTAATCTACCAGGTGATGCTTTACTAGGTCTTTTGGCGCATTCGTCATTAGCTGTTGGACTTGTTGTAATTGGTTTTTTATCTTTCATTCGATTTGATGTGATGGGACTTTTATTTGGAGATATTCTAGCGGTTAATGTGAATGATATAATTATTATATGGATAGGTGGAGCTATAATATTATTAGTTCTTAAATTTATTTGGAAATCTTTATTTGCATCTACTGTAAATTATGAACTAGCTGAAGCTGAAGGATTAGATCCAGATAAAGCAAAAGCAATTTTTACAATTTTAATGGCCGCAATAATTGCTATTTCAATCAAGATGGTTGGATTATTATTAATAACTGGAATGCTTATCATACCAGCAGCAATGGCAAGAAATATTTCAAATAGTCCACAGCAAATGGTTCTTTTTTCAGTAATTGGTGGCTTGCTATCTGTTATTATAGGACTGTTTACATCTTTAGAATTCAATACAGCTTCAGGTCCATCTATAATTGCTGCTTCTTTATTTCTATTTATACTTTCTCTACTTAAAATAAAACAATCGATCAAATTGAAAAACTAATGGGTAAATGATAAAATAAATTATGCAAAGACAGCAAAACTTAACAAAAAATCAAAAAATTGTTTTAGATATTATTGAAAAATCTACAGAACCATTAAAAGCATATTCAATATTATCGAATGTTAAGAAGAAAGGTATTAACGCCCCTCCTCAGGTCTA
>CACHYX010000034.1 GCA_902584225.1 uncultured Pelagibacteraceae bacterium | reverse complement strand
TCTAAATCTTTACCAACTTTCCCTTTTATTAGCTGACCAGTTTCATCGATAGAAATTTGTCCTGATATAAATAACATTTTTTCAGAAACTTTTGTTGCAACATAATTTCCAACAGGTGCTTTTGCTTCAGGAAGATTAATTTTTAATTCCTTTAATTTATCATCATAACTCATTTTGATTTCCTTTTTTTTGATTTTTTGGTTTTATCGTATTCTTTCCGTTTCTCAATCAATATCAAAGCTTCTTCCATTGTCAATTCTGTTGGATCCTTTTCTTCAGGTATTGTTGCATTGAGAGATTTATACTTTATGTAAGGGCCATATTGACCCTTCATAACTCTTACAGGTTTTTTGTCTTCAGGATGTTCACCTAAATCTTTAATCATTGATGAGGACATTCTTCCGGGTTTCGCTTCAGATATTAAAGTTATAGCTCTGTTTAAACCAATTGAAAATAATTCATCTACACTTTCAATTCTTGCAGATTTGTTTTCACACTTTAAATACGGTCCAAATCTTCCAACGTTAACTGTAATTTCTTTGCCAATATCTGGGTGAGTACCTAAAATTTTAGGTAGAGAGCACAGATATTTTGCTTTTTCTAAATCTATATTTTCTATATCTAACCCTTTAGGAATTGATACATTTTTTAAATTATTTTCCTCTTTCTTTGTTTTTCTTTTTTTTGTTTTTACTATTTCATCCTCTAATAATTCGTATTGTAAATAAGGACCAAATCTTCCATTTTTTAAATAAATCTCTTTATCATTATCGTTTTTACCAATTAATTTAGGTTCTGCTAAATTTATTTGTTGAGCCGCTTTAATTTTTGAAAGTGGTCTTGTAAACTTGCATTCTGGATAGTTAGAACACCCAATAAACGCACCTCCTCTAAAGCTATTTTTCAAACTTAGTGTACCATTAGCGCATAATTTGCAAGATCTGTCTATTTTACCATCATCATTTGTATAAAATATTAAGTTACCCAAGCTTTCATTAAGCATATCCAGAACTTCTCTAGTTCTTATTTCTTTCACAGACGAGACATTTTTATTAAAATCTTTCCAGAATTGATCTAGTACACTTAGCCAATTTTCTTTTCCTGAAGTTATGTCATCTAATTGATCTTCTAATTTTGCAGTAAAGTCATAATCAACATATTTTGTAAAAAGTTTTTCAAGAAATGCAGATAAAAGTTTTCCTCTGTCAGTTGGGAAAAATCTTTTATTAACAACGTCTGCATAACCTCTATTAGATATTACCGAAATAATGCTTGCGTACGTAGAAGGACGACCGATACCTAATTCCTCTAATTTTTTAACTAAACTAGCCTCAGAATATCTTGGGGGTGGTTGAGTAAAGTGTTGTTCATCTATAAAATCAGATATATTCACTTCTCCTTTTTCTACTTTGGGTAAAATATTTTCATCGTTGTTGTCATCATCTAAATTAATTACCTTCATAAAACCATCAAACACTATCGTTGAACCCGATGACTTAAAGATATGTTCATTGTTATTTGACTCAATTATAATTGTTTTTCTATCAAATTTTGCTGGTGTCATTTGTGAAGATAGAGCTCTTGACCAAATCAAGTTATATAATTTATTTTGATCTGAGCTTAAATATTTTTTCATTTTTTCAGGTGTATTACTTATTTCTGTTGGTCTTATAGCTTCATGAGCCTCCTGTGCATTTTTTGCTTTTTTACCTGAGTAATTAATTGGTTGATCTGGTAAATAATCATTACCAAAGTTATCACTTATAAAGTTTCTAAAAACTGGTAAAGCTTCTTTAGATATATTAGTACCATCTGTTCGCATGTAAGTGATTAATCCTTTAGTTTCGCCTTCAATTTCAATACCCTGATACAGCCTTTGAGCAATTTGCATTGTTCTTGAAGCACCAAAACCAAGTTTACTTGATGCTGACTGCTGTAATGTTGAAGTTGTAAAAGGTCCAGAAGGATTTCTAGAATATATTTTTGATGTAATATCTGTAATTTTATATTTATCGTTTTTTATTTTTTCTATTGCTTGATTAATGTCGTTTTTATTTTTGAAACTAAATTTTTCAATTTTTTTATTATCAATTTGAAAAATATTTGATGTTATTAAATTTCCATCATTTGTTTTAAAATTTACTTTTAAAGACCAAAATTCTTCAGGTTTAAAAATTTCGATTTCATGTTCTCTTTCGGTTAAAAGTCTTAGAGCAACAGATTGTACTCTACCCGCTGACTTAGACCCTGGGAGTTTAGTCCAAAGTATGGGAGAAATATTAAAACCTACTAAATAATCTAAGGCACGTCTTGCCATGTAAGCGTTTACAAGATCAGATTCTATTTCTCTTGGATTTTCTATTCCATTAGTGACTGCTTTTTTAGTTATTTCATTAAAAACAACTCTTTCAATTTTTTTGTCCTTAAGTAATTTTTTTTCATTTAAAAATTCTTTAACATGCCATGCAATTGCTTCACCTTCTCTGTCAGGGTCTGTAGCAAGTATTATTTTTTTAGAGTCTTTTGCAACATCAGAAATTTCTTTTAAATATTTTTTAGAAAAACTATCAATTTCCCAAATCATCTTAAATTCATTTTCAGGATCTACTGAGCCATTCTTAGATGGAAGATCTCTAATATGTCCATAACTAGCGAGAACTGTATAATCATTTCCTAGATATTTATTTATTGTTTTTGCTTTAGCGGGACTTTCAACAATTACTAGATTCATGTAAACAAAAAATCATAAATAAGATTGATAGTCAAATTAATAAATTTTTGATTTAGATTCTGTATTATTTCTCAAGCGTTTTATATTTTCTCTATGAGTAAAAAAAATCAAAATGAACATCATAAAGTAAAAATAGTAGTCAGAATTAGAATTATAAAAAAAGTGAAAAATTGGAATTGATAAACTTGCAAGTAAAGAACTTAATGATGAAAATTTAAAGAGCATAAAAACAGAAATCCAAACGACTCCAAAAATTAAAGCAGTAAAAATATCTAAACAACAAAGAATTCCAAGATAAGATGCAACACCTTTACCACCCTTAAATTTTAACCAAACAGGGAAGACGTGTCCTATAAAAATTGATAATGCAGATATATATAAATAATCATTCATGAAAAATTTTATATATAAAATTGGAAGAACAGCTTTTAATATATCGAGAACCAAAGTTGAATAACCTAAAATTTTGTTACCGGCCCTTAATACATTTGTTGCACCAATATTACCAGATCCTATTTCACGGATATCTTTTTTTAAAAAAATTTTAGTCAAAAGTAATCCAAAGGGTATGGATCCAAATAAGTAACTTATTAGTATAATTAAAAATAACTCAAAATTTAACATTTATAAAGTTCTACGCCTTTAATATATGTATTAAGCACTTTACCTTGAAGTTTTTTATCCTCGATACATGTATTTTTAGATTTACTAATCATATTTTCTTTTTTTACTATCCAAGGTTTAAATAAATCGACTATACAAAAGTCAGCGTCATTTCCTATAGATAAACTTCCCTTATTTATCTTTAATATCTTCGCAGGATTACTTGTTAAACACTGAATTATTTTATTCAGTTTTAAAGATTCATTGTGAAATAACTCTAACGCGAGGGATAATAAAGTTTCTATACCTGATGCTCCAGTTGCAGCTTGTGAGAACGTTAATCTTTTTGACTCTTCGTCTTCAGGTTTGTGATCTGAAACTATGACTTCAATTAATTCT
>CACHYX010000033.1 GCA_902584225.1 uncultured Pelagibacteraceae bacterium | reverse complement strand
CTTCTGCTCTGATTACTCCAGCAAAATATCTCCAGTGATCAACAACTAAAGGCAAATCCGCTGCCATACATTCTCTGATTGGCTTTCCATTATCTAAACATTCAGCTACTGCTAACAAGTTTAGATTTTTCTCGATAACATCTGCTATTTTGTTCAAGATATTTGATCTTGTAGTGATGTCTGTTTTTCCCCATTCAGGGAAAGCTGCGTGTGCTGCGTCTAATGCAGCTTCCACGTCTTTATCATTTGATCGTGCTACTGAACAGATTTTCTCATTTGAAATCGGGCTAACATTATCAAAATATTTACCAGACTTAGGTTCTACAAATTTTCCGTTAATGTAGTTTCCATATTTAGCTTTAAACGGAAATTTAACCTTTAAATGAGAAGTATCTAGAACAGATGACACTTTTAGTTCTGCACTCATTTTTCCTCCATTTGTTTTAGGCTTAAGATTTTTTGGCTTTTTAGATTTAGAAAGTTTCTTTGTCGTTTTGGTTTTAAGTTTTTTTCTTTTTTTAATCGACTTTTTTGTTTTCTTTCCTCTTTTCTTAACAGCTTTTTTATTGTTCTTAGCCATTTATATAAATTTAATTAAAAACCATTTTGAGCATGATGTAAATGCGCAAAATATATTTCAATTTAAAGTTGAAATGCTTTTTTTCAATAAATAGAATAGTTTAAGATTTTCTTGTAGCGATAAACACGCCAAGTGAAGCAACAATAAAGCCAAATATATCAATTAAAGATAATTGCTCATTAAGAAATATCCAAGCAATTACCGCCGAAGTTGCTGGTATTAAAAAAAATACAGTAACTGTTTTACTTGCTGAATTATTTTTGATCAAGAACATTAATATTGTAAACGCCCCAAAAGATACAAGAAAGATTTGATGACCCATTGCTATTAAAAAACTTGGGTTAAATTCAATAAAGGGATCGACAAAAAACAAAATAATTATTAAGTGAAAGAAACAACCCCCTGCAGCTTGGTAAGTATTGCTAACTGGTAAAGGAATATTGCCACTGAATTTCTTTTGAAAAAGAGTGGCAGATGTAATGGATATTAGTGCAATGAATGAAGCTACAATTCCAATTGTAGGAAGAGCACCTCCTATATCTACTCCCAATACTAATGCAGATCCTATAAATCCAAGAGCAACCCCTATCCATTGTTTCCAACCAACATGCTCTTTAAGAAAAGGTCCAGCCAAAGCATTTGTTAAAATCGGTTGCATTGTTACAATAAGTGCAGTTATGCCTGTTGGTATACCTTTTGAGATAGAAAAAAAAACACCTCCTAAATAAACTCCATGAAATAGAACGCCACTTGAAAAAGACTGGACAAAGTCTCTACTATTTAATTTCAGAGATAAGTTTTTGTAAACACAATAAATAAAAAAACCTAAAGCAACTATAAAAAATCGAAAAGCTAATGCTGCAAAGGGATCACTATTATCTACTATCGGCTTTGTAGTAACAAAAGCTGAAGACCACAATAAAACAAAGATTAGAGGTAAAAATTTATTCATTAATTTAATAAACCTATAGTATTTTCACGTGAAACCACAGAAAAACCTCAAGTTGAAAATATTATTGATTTATCAAACGATAACAACATTTGGTATGTTTTTTCGAAATTCTTCTATTATAAATTGAAATAGAAAAATAAATTGAAACAAAATTTTTTAAAAAAATATAAGCTATTTCATACAGATGAGCAAAATTTATAATGAAATTACGATCATTACTGTTCTCTATAACTCAAATGAAATAGTTGAGAGTTTTTTTGATAGTCTAAAAAATTTTAAGATAATTGTTGTCGACAATGGAAAAAATGAAAAAATTCTTGAGCGAATTAAAAATTTTAAAAATATTCAAGTTATCTCAAAAAATAAAAATCTTGGGTATGGTAGAGCAATAAATTTTGCTTTTAATAATATATCTACAAATTTTTTTCTAGTACTAAATCCTGACCTTTCCATTGATGTTAGTTCAGTAGAAAATATGCTCAAAACTTTAAACCAATATAATGACTGCGGAATAGTTGCTCCAGTTACTCTTCCCGATAAAGATTTTTACGGAGCATTCCCAGAAAGAAATTTAAAGAATGTGGATTCATCAAGTGCTATTAAATCAAGAGAATTATTGTTAGATTCAAAAATTGAGGGTGAATTATGCGTTGATGTTGCCAAAGGCTGTGCGTTATTAATAAGCGCTAAACACTTTGAAAACATTGGTAAATTTGATGAAAAGTATTTCCTTTTTTGGGAGGAAATTGATCTTTGTAGAAAATTTAGATCAAAAAAAACCAGTGTAATAGTAACACCAAAATCTAAAGCTCAACATAACCAAGGCAAATCCTCAAAATCGAACATTCAGAATTTTTTAATAAAAACTTTTCATAATGAATATTCTCCTCTTATTTATTTTAATGTACAAAAATTTACTATTCACCACTTTAAAAAAATAACAAAATACATCTTTAGGGGATTTTCATATTTATTGATATTGAATATTAAAAAATCTATGACAAATTTTATAAAATTATCTGCAAATATTAGATATTTTTTTGACTTAAGATCTTCTTCGAAGAAGTAGATTTTTTGACAAAATATATCCCTATTACAATTGCAATGAGTGCCACTAATACTTTAAACGTGATTAGTTCGTCTAAAAAAACATAACCTAAAATTACTCCAAAGATTGGAATTAAATAAGCTACTTGTGACTGAAAAACTAAACCGTTATCTTTTAAAACTTTAAATCTTAAAACCCAAGCTAAACCTGTGGCTATAACTCCCAAATAAGTTATTGAAATTACTGATGTCAATGATGGATTATAGTTCCATGGTTTTTCAAAATAAAAACAAATTGGTAATAAAATTATTGTTGCCCAAATCAAGATTGATGCGGTAACGTTCTCATTTTTTTTATTACTAATCTTAAGTGTTAAAATCCCTCCAATTACATATCCTAGTGAACCAATTAAAATACATAGAGCTGAAAATAGATTATTTTCATTAATTAAAAAGTTATCTGAAAATAGATAAACTATTCCTGTAAAACCAATTGAAACTCCAATTACCTTAAGTAAGTTTATCTTTTCATTTTTTATAAAAAAATGAGCGAGTAATGTTGATGTTAATGGAGAAGTGGACATTAATATTGCAGCTAAATTACTTTGAACATTTTTGATTCCATAGGCGATTAAAAAAAAAGGGAACACTAAGTTTACAAATCCTATCGCTGCAAACCATGGCCAGTCTTTTGAAAAAACTTCAATTTTAATATTTTTATATACGCATAAAATTATTAAAGGCAGTGATCCTAATAAAACTCTTATAAATGCTATGGTTATAGGACCAAATGAGTCTGTTGCTAATTTAATGTTAAAAAAAGCAGAGGCCCAAATCACTGCTAAAAAAACTAATAATGAATAATCTGTTATAGTAGGCTGTCTCATTCAGTAATATCCTCAATCCTCCCCTTTGTTAGGTCTTTTAATTTTGAAATATCTATTTTGAATATACTATTTGGATGTCCTGCTGCAGCATATACAATTTGAAATCTTTCAAGTGTTCTATCAATAATTATATTTAAGTCATTTATATGACCTACAGGTGAAACACCACCAATAGTAAAGCCAGTTTGAGCCTTAACATCATCTGCACTTGCCATTGAAACATCTTTTTTTGAAATAACCTTTTTGAGCTTATTCAAAGAACATCTTTTATCGCCAGATACCAAGCAAACCAAAAATTCTGTCTCTGTTTTGAAAACCAAACTCTTTACAATTGCGCCCTCTTCACAATTTAAGACGTTAGCAGCATCCTTGGCTGTTCTAGCAGTATCTTTAAGCACCTGTACTTGTAAATTTTTGTCAAATTTATCTAATGCCTTTATCACTCTTTGAACTGGTTCTTTGTTGATGATTTCGTTCATTTTCAACCTTTGATTGATTGCAAAAATTTAATATTTCATGTTTAATCATATGATTAAATTGCATAGGAGATATTAATTAAAAACGAGATCAAAATATATTAATTTTTGATAGTAATCCATGCAATTAAAGGAGAA
>CACHYX010000032.1 GCA_902584225.1 uncultured Pelagibacteraceae bacterium | reverse complement strand
TTATGATGAATGTCTACTCCAGCAATATAGAAAATCAAATCAAAGTTTTCTTTGTTTAAAATAAGTAAATTCTTTTTCAAAACATCAATATATTCCTTGTCTTCAGTATTATCTTTTAATTCAACATCTAAATCGCTATTTGATTTTTTTGCTGGGTAATTTGATTTACAATGCATGCTAAATGTAAAAACTGATCTATCTTTTTTAAAAATTTCAGAATTTCCATTTCCTTGATGAACATCTAAGTCAATTATCAATACTTTTTTAACAGTTTTTTTTGAAAGCACATGCTTAGCTGCAACTGCTACATCATTGAAAACGCAATAACCTGCTCCTTCATCTCGTGTTGCATGATGACTTCCGCCTGCTGTGTTGCACGATAAACGATTTTGTAAAGCCAGTTTACTTGCTAAGACTGTTCCACCTGTTGCTCTAAATGATCTATTAACTACGCTATCATTTAAGGGAAAGCCTATTTTTTTTTGAGATTGGGTGTCTAAATTCTTATTTTTAATCTTATTAATATAATCTACTGAATGCGCTTTACTTAATGTTTCAACAGAACAAAATTCAGGTTGTATAAATTTTTTAGTAACACCTTCACTTATCAAGTATTTTGCAAGCTCACCAAATTTTTTTATAGGAAATTTATTATCGTCATTTATTTTTGCAACATAATCATCGTGATTTATTATTGGTAAGTTCATTAATTACTTATTCTCTTATTAGATATTAATATCCCACTTAAAATGAATACAGCCCCCAATGCATGAAAAAACATAAATCTCTCATCAAAAATAATCATTGCCATTATCGCACTTAATATTGGCATTAAGTGTAAAAAGATTCCTGATCTATTTGGACCAATCAATGAAATTCCTTTTATCCAACAGATAAATGATAATAAGCCTGGAAATAAAACAACATAAGTGAGCGTTAGCGTAAAAGGTAAATTAATTTCAATACGATAACCTAAAATAAACTCAAAAATATAAACTGGAATTAAAAATAGTAGACCAAAAGAAATAATTATTTGTAATAAACAAAGCTGAGATACATCATGTTTTTTAACTTTAAGTAAAGCTGAATATGTCGCCCAAGATAACATTGCAACAACCATAGTCAAATCACCTTTATTAAAGTTTAGATTTCTTAAAACGTCAAAATTAGCTTTTGTAATAATCGTAATTACGCCCAAAAATGATAATGCTACTCCAATAAATTGAAATTTGTTAGCTTCCTCAATCTTTAATATCGAAGAGATAAACATAATCATTACTGGAATTGTTGAAATCATGAGAACACCACTAATAACTTGGGTAAAGTTTAGTGAATAATAAACTATGGAATTAAAAACTGTAACACTTGTTATTCCTAACAAAATAAAAAATTTATAATTATTTATAATATAATTTTTGTTAAGAATAATTTCATTATATGTAAATGGTATCAAAATAAGCCAGGCAAATAACCATCTATAAAAATTTAAAGAAAAGGGCGGAATTTGATGATAACTCGCATATTTTGCAACTAAAAAATTTCCAGACCAAAATAAAACTGCTAAAAATAGAAATATATAAGCAAAATTAATTTTTCTTATCAAGTCTAACTAAACCTTACTGAACTGTAAGGTTCCAAATCTAAATTGGTTTTTTCTCCAGAAATCATTTTTGATACTATTTTTCCTGAAATTGCACCTAAAGTCCATCCTAAATGATGATGACCAAATGAATAATAAACATTTTTATGATTTTTTGAACATCCAATTATTGGTAAAAAATCTGGAAGTGTTGGTCTAAATCCTAGCCATTCATCTTCGTGCTCAGGTAATCCATCAAGCATATATTTTGCATTATCTATTAGGTTTTTAATTCTGGATTTTGAAAGTGGATTATCTAATCCTCCAAATTCTACTGTTCCAACAACTCTTAAACCTTGTTCCATTGGTGTCATACCGAAACCTCTATTTGCAAAAACAACAGGCCTTGAAATTAAATATTCACAGTTTTTAAAGTGAACATGATATCCTCTTTCAGTATCTAAAGGAATTTTTTCGTTTAAATTATCAGTTAGTTTTTTTGAAAATGCTCCACATGCAACAATTACTTTATCAAAAATTATATTATCATTGATAGTCTTTATGATTGGTGTGTCACCATTGAATACTATATTTTCAACGTTCGTTTTTTTAAATTTGCCCCCTTTTTTTAAAAATAGGTCAAACAATTTCAATAATACTTTTCTTGGGTTTATAGTGTGTCTAGCATTAGGATAAAAAACTCCGCCGTGATAAAATTTTTTTAAATTAGGTTCTAAATCACTTATTTCTTTAGGAGTTACTAATTGTTGTTCTACACCAAGTTGATCCCTTATTTTTATTTCTAATTCTCTACTAGCTATATTTTTTTTGGTCCAAACATACATTATGCCATTTTTTTTTACCAAACCATCTAGATCAATTTCGTCAAATAGTTCGTCATAAGCGGGTAATGCAAGATCCAAAATTTGGTGCATATATTTTGCTGTATGCATCATTTTTTTTGATGTGCAGTTTTTAACTAATTTAAAAAACCAAGGTATCATTTTCGGAACATAGTTCCATTTTAAAGCTAATGGTCCTGTTGAACTCATAAGCATTGCGGGAACATCTGTTAGTATGTCTGGTCTATTTAGTGGCACAGATGCGTAAGGTGAAAAATGACCAGCATTTCCATAAGATGCTGCTGAACCGGGTTCCTCTCTATCAAAAAGATGCACTTCATAATTTTTTTTTTGAAGAAACAAAGCGTTACAGACACCTTGAATACCAGCGCCTACTATTCCAATCTTAGAATTACTCATTCTTAAAGATACAATATCAAAGTGAAAAATTATTGCGACAAATTAAGCAACAAGCTGCTTTTGATAAATTTTTGTACTCATCACAATACTAAAACCTATCATCGTTGCTAACATTGAAGAACCACCATAAGACATTATCGGTAAAGGAGAACCAACTATTGGCAACAAACCTAAAACCATAGACATATTTACAGTTATAAATACAAAAATTGATGATGCAAATCCAAAACAAAACAGTTTACCAAAAAAACTTCTAGCGTTTTTTCCTATATCTATGACTCTATAAATAATAACACCGTAAATAAATAAAAGTGCTAACGACCCAATAAAACCATGCTCTTCAGAAAATAATGTGAAAATAAAATCTGTATGTTTCTCAGGTAAAAATTCAAGGTAACCTTGTGTTCCTTTTAAAAAACCTTTTCCAGTAAGACCGCCCGATCCTATTGCTATTTTAGATTGAATAATTTGATAACCTGCTCCTAAAGGATCTTTATCAGGATTAAAAAAAGTTAAAATTCTAAGTTTTTGATATGGTTTTAAAAATGCAATAACAAAAGGCATTGAAATTAATAAAAACAAACCAGAATATATAAAATATTTTAAGTTAATGCCTGCAAGCCAGAGCACTATAATTCCGCTTAATGCAATTAAAATTGAGGTACCTAAGTCAGGTTGACTGACAACTAATAATATTGGTAAAATCAATATCATCATTGGAACAAGTAAATTTTTAAAGTTATTAATCTGATTTATCTGGGCCCTATGATAAAATTTTGCAAAACAAACTATAATAGCAATTTTCATTAATTCTGATGGTTGAAGATTTATGAAGTATAAATCTACCCACCTTTGAGAACCAGAGGCAGTAATTCCGTAAAGAGATGCCCATATAAGTAATCCCAAAACTATAATATAAAATAGATAACCAGTTGCATGCCAAAATCTTATATTTAAGAAAGAAAGAACAAACATCATTACAAAGAAAATTATAAATCTTAAAACATGACTTTTTGTATGGTATAAGAGTTCACCTCCGTCGGTTGCATACATTGCTAAAGAACTTATGACACCTAATATTAAAATGCAGACTAAAAGAATATAATCAAGTGATCTTAATTTTTGAAAGAATGTTGTTTGTCCGCTTAGTGCTGTTTCTTTAAACATTTATATTTCCATTAAACTTTTTTCTCTAATTTTTTCTCTTTCTTCGTGTCTATCAATAATAGTTTTAAATAGTTTTTTTGCTAAAGGTGCTGCAGCAGAACTTCCCGCTCCACCATGTTCCACAAAAACACTTAGAGCATATCGTGGATTAACATATGGTCCAAATGCCACAAACAATGCATGATCTCTCTCTTCATAAGGAATTTGCGATATATCAAGATCAAGTTCTCTTTGAATCTCTGTAATTTTTTTGACCTGGGAGGTACCAGTTTTTCCTGCAAATTGGTATTTTTTATCACTTATTCTTGACGAATAAGATGTACCCCTAACTTCATTTGTAGATGCAAACATAGCTTCAAGTACAAATTTTACATTTTCCTGGTTTCTATACAAAGGTTTATAAAGATCAGTATCGCGTTTTTTCTTCTCTAAAGAAAAGTCAACCAATGCATCATCTTGTTGAAAGTCGCTTAATAGATCAATTCTATTTTTTTCCATTTCAACCTTTAT
>CACHYX010000031.1 GCA_902584225.1 uncultured Pelagibacteraceae bacterium | reverse complement strand
AATTCTCACTGCATCACTTTGAATATAATCTTCTGGTGATAGAAATAAAGATTCCAAAAGACCTAATGTAAGACAAATAACGAAAAGTGAGAACACGATAATTCTCGTTAATTTCGAAAGCGAAATCATTTTTAGTATTTCAAAAATTTTGTTCAACATTTGTATAATTGTAAGGATTTTATTATAAAGATATTAACTGATCAAGAACGTTGAGGGAGATAATGTTGGGAAATATTTAACATCCTTGATCAGTGGTTATAAATTAGACAAAAGGTATGTCTAAGATTTGAGAGAATTGTGTTTAAATGATGACCCTGCTAATTAATTTGACTGTTTGAAGTATGAAGAGCCTTTTTTTCCAGAAAATATCTCATTAATTAATGGATGTTTAATTGGTTCTTTTGAATCGTCTTTAAGAAGATTTTGTTCAGAAACATATGCCTCATAAGTCACATCCTCATTTTCAGCTAAGAGGTGATAAAATGGTTGGTCTTTTCTAGGTCTTACATTTTTGGGTATAGACTCATACCATTCTTCAGAATTATTAAACTCGAAGTCTACATCGTAAATAACACCTCTAAAATCAAAGTGCTTGTGCTTTACAACATCACCGATTGAAAATTTTGCTTTTTGAACACTCACATTAAATAATATGGGTATTTGGGATAAAAAATCAATAAAAAAATTATTAAAAGTTTGTAAATCTGATAATATTAAGTTGTGAATAAGTCACTAATAAAATTTTAACAGACTTTGGTCCATTAGTAATTTTTTTTTACTTTTACTATAATTCTGGAAAAGACCTTCAAGTAGCTATACCGCCTCTTATAGTTGCGACAATAATTTCTATTTTGATTGTTTGGTTTTTTGAAAAAAAAATTCCTATGGTGCCTCTTATAGGTGGTATTCTTATTACCCTTTTTGGAGGATTAACTATCTACTTCAACAACCCAATTTTTATTTACATGAAACCAACAATAATTAATATTTTGTTTGGCTTATCACTTTTTTTTGGAAAATATTTCACCAAAGAGCCTCTTCTAAAATTAATTTTGGGAAAATCATTACCTTTAAATGACGAGGGATGGAATATTCTAAATTTTAGATGGATATGGTTTTTTTTCGCATTAGCCATTTTGAATGAACTTGTATGGCGGACACAGACTGAGGAATTCTGGGTAAATTTTAAAGTTTGGGGTATGCTACCAATTACTTTTATCTTTACGGCTTTTCAAATTCCATTAATTAAGAAGTATTCACAAAATGAATAGATATTTAAAATTAGTTATTAATAACTCAATTAAAAAATACGAAGAGAAATTTTTTTTTGAAAAAAAAGAGCTTAAGATTATTTTAAATTTATATGCAAAGATGGTCTCAAACGGTTCTTGGAAAGATTATGGTCTTAATATTTCAAACAAACAAGTGAGTTTTAGTGTTTTTAAAAATGCTGCTGAAAACGCAATCTATAATATTTGTAAAAATTTCAAACCAAATAGCAAAAACCTAAAGTATTGTATTACTGATAGTAGGGGCCGTATATTAAAAAACTCAGACGACCTTGAAAATTTGATTAATAAAATAAATTGGAAAAAACTTTAATTATCTTCTTTGACCAAAAAGTCTTAGAAGCATAATGAATAGATTTATAAAGTCTAAGTAAAGTGTTAATGCACCCATTATTGCTTTTTTGCCAGATATTTCGATTGTATCTGATGCTGAATACATATTTTTAATTTTTTGTGTGTCATATGCAGTTAGACCAACAAAAATTAAAACACCTAAAATTGAAATTACAAAATACATCATTGCAGATTTTAGAAAAATATTTACTAGTGAAGCAATTATAATTCCTATCAAGCCCATCATTAAAAATGAACCAAACTTAGTTAAGTCTCTTTTAGTTGTGTAACCGTAAATACTCATAGCTCCAAAAGTTGCTGATGTAATAAAAAATACCCTCGCAACACTTACTCCTGTGTAAATTAAAAGTATCCATGATAATGATAATCCCATTAAAGAAGCAAATATCCAGAAAACCGTTTGTGCTTTAGCTGCTGACATTTTGTTAATACCAAAACTCATATAAAAAACTATTGCCAAAGGTGCTAACATAATTACCCATTTTAAACCTGAAAAGAAAATTGCATTACCGAAACTTGTAAATGAAGCAATCGTTCCTGCAGAATCTGTAACTACAGACATTTTAAATGAAATTAATGAAATGATTCCAGTTAAAAGAACTCCAGTCGCCATGTAGTTATACACTTTCAACATGTAAGCTCTTAAACCAGCGTCCCAAACCGCGGTTTTTGCAGATGTTGCTTGGAAAATATTTTGTCTGTTAAAATCCATAATTTGAATATATTAATTTTACAAAATTTTTCAATGGTCTAAAGGTACCAAAATATTATATTTTTATGAATTATAAGAAACTAGGCAGTACCGACGTCGATGTGAGTACAATTTGTCTCGGAACCATGACTTGGGGAGAGCAAAACTCAAAGGCAGATGGTTTTGAGCAAATGGATTATGCAATTGATAATGGGGTAAATTTTTGGGACACAGCAGAAATCTACGCAATACCAATGAGAGAAGAAACCTATGGTGAGACAGAAAACATCATAGGTGAGTGGTTCAAAAAAACAAAAAAGAGAGACAAAGTCATTTTAGCTACAAAGGTTTCGGGTCCTACTAGTAAAGAATACATCAGAGGTGGTGGATGCAGTTATGATGAAAAAAGTATGTCAGAGGCATTAGAGAAAAGTTTAAAAAGAATGCAAACTGATTATATCGATTTATATCAATTACATTGGCCAGAAAGGAATACTAATTTTTTTGGTAAACAAGGATACGAACACGACTCAAATGAAAAAAATTGGATTGCTTTTGAGGAGATTTTAGAAAATTTAAAAAAATTTGTAGACGCAGGGAAAATTCGTTACGTAGGTCTTTCGAATGAAACTGCATGGGGTTTAGCAAAATGCCTCGAGCTCTCAAAATTAAAAAATTTACCCAAAATGATGGCTGTTCAAAATCCATACAACTTACTCAATAGGACTTATGAGGTTGGTCTTGCCGAAATCTCGGTAAGGGAGCAAAGTGGTTTGCTGGCTTATTCTCCATTAGCCTTTGGCTACCTCACAGGAAAATATCGAAATAATAATATGCCAAAAGGTTCACGAATAGATCTTTTTAAAGACTTCACTCGCTACAATAATGAAAATAGTATTAAAGCTATTGAAGAATACTACAAAATTTCTCAAAAATTTAATTTGGATTTTGCTCAAATGTCCATAAAGTTTTGTGAAATACAGCCTTTTGTTACGAGCGTAATAATTGGTGCTACGACTATGCAACAGTTGAAAACAAATGTAGAAAGTGTAAATGTAAAATTAAATAATGAAATTATTAATGAAATTAACGAAGTTCAAAAAATATATCCAAATCCATGTCCCTAATAAATAAAATTACAGTATTATTATTTTGTTTTTTAATTGTCTCTAAGGCCTCAGCTCAGGAAATAAAAAAAGTTGGTAAGTTTAAAGACTGGGAAACAATAGTAGTTACTGATGGAGCAAAGAAACTATGTTTTGCTCAATCAAAACCAGTTTTACAATCACCGAAAAAAAATCCAAGAGAGGCAAGATTATTTATTAGTTTTAGACCAGCTGATAAAATTAAAGATGAAGTAAGTATTACATCTGGTTACCAATATAACGCTCAAAATTCAATTACAGCTAAATCTGGAAAAAATAAAATTAAGTTTGATGTTAAAAAAGAAAACTTTGCTTGGATAGGCGACACAGGTTTAGAAAGAAAGATGGTGAATGTAATGAAAAAAGGATCAAGAATTATGATTACGGGATATAATCAATCTGGATCTCAAACAATTGATCACTATTCTTTAATGGGTTTCACAAAGGCTTATAATACTGCAAAAAAAAGTTGCGCTTAATATCTTAAATGAAAAAAAACAAAAAAATTGTTTTAGCCTACTCAGGCGGGCTTGATACATCGATAATTTTAAAATGGTTACAAGAAAATTATGATAGCGAAGTAATTGCTTACACTGCAGATATCGGTCAAGAAATGGACCAAAAGCAAATTATTAAAAATGCAAGAAAACTTGGTGTTAAAAAAATAATAATCAATAATTTAAAAAATACTTTCGTAAAAGAATATGTCTTCCCAATGATTAGAAGTCATGCAATTTACGAAGGGGTTTACCTTCTTGGGACATCAATTGCGAGACCGTTAATTGCAAAAGATCAAATTAAGGTTGCTAAAAAGTTTAAAGCCTTTGCTGTTTCACATGGATCAACTGGAAAAGGTAATGACCAAGTTAGATTTGAACTTGGATATCATTACTTTGGTCCAAAAATAAAAGTGATAGCTCCTTGGAGAATTTGGAAATTAAAATCAAGAACTGATTTAATTAATTATGCCAAAAAACACAACATTCCTATTCCAAAAGATAAAAAGGGTGCACCACCTTTTTCAGTAGACGATAATTTATTTCACACATCAACTGAAGGTAAAGTTTTAGAGAATCCAAAAAATTCAGCCCCAGAATTCATTTTTCAAAGAACAACTTCACCTGAAAAAGCACCTAATAAACCTAGTTATATTTCCATTGGTTTCAAAAACAGTGATCCAGTTAGTATTAATGGAAAAAAATTAAATCCAGAAAAACTTTTGGATAAATTAAATCAGGTCGGTGGAAAAAATGGAGTTGGAAGAGTTGATCTAGTTGAGAATAGATTTATCGGAATTAAATCAAGAGGTGTTTATGAAACACCAGGTGGGACATTACTTTTAATTGCTCATAGAGCAATGGAGTCTGTGACACTAGATAAAGATACTATGCATAAAAAAGATTCTATTATGCCAAGATATGCAGAATTAATTTATAACGGTTATTGGTTCTCAAAAGAAAGATTTAAATTACAAAAAATTGTGGATCTTAAAAAAAATAAGGTAAATGGAAGTGTTAAGTTAAAACTTTATAAAGGAAATGTTACAATTCAATCAAG
>CACHYX010000030.1 GCA_902584225.1 uncultured Pelagibacteraceae bacterium | reverse complement strand
CTCTTTTTGGAGGAAAGAAGGTAAGAGAATTAATTGGATTAAGCCATATTCTAAGATTAAGGACGTCAAGTATAGTAAATCTGATGTGCATATTAAATGGTTCTATGACGGAACTCTTAATGCTTCAGCAAATTGTATAGATAGACATCTTAAAAACAATAAAGATAAAACTGCAATAATTTGGGTTGGGGATGATCCAAAAGTTCAAAAGAAAATAAGCTACAAGCAACTCCATACGGAAGTTTCTAAAATTGCAAACGGGTTAAAAAATATTGGTGTGAAAAAAGGCGATAGAGTAACGATTTATTTAACTATGATACCGGAGCTTGCATACACGATGCTAGCATGTGCAAGAATAGGTGCAATACACTCAATAATTTTTGGTGGATTTTCGCCCGACAGTATTGCAGGTAGAATTAATGATTGTAACTCAGACTTTGTCGTAACTGCTGATGAGGGGGTCAGAGGAGGAAAAACTATTCCATTGAAAGAAATAACAGATGAAGCTTTGTTAAGTTGCACAAATGTTAAAAAATGTGTTGTTGTTAAAAGAACAGGAAATAGAATTAATTGGAATGATGATAGAGATGTTTGGTATCATGACATAACAAAAAATGTTCCTTCTGTGTGTGAGCCTGAAGAAATGAATGCGGAAGATCCTCTTTTCATTCTGTACACATCTGGTTCAACAGGTAAGCCTAAAGGTGTACTTCACACTACAGGTGGTTACATGGTTTATGCCTCTATGACACATCAATACATATTCAATTATAAACACAAAGATATTTATTGGTGCACAGCTGATATTGGATGGATTACAGGGCACAGCTATATTATTTACGGGCCTTTAGCTAACGGAGCAACGACAATAATGTTTGAAGGTATTCCAACTTATCCTGACAGCTCAAGGTGGTGGCAAATTGTTGATAAATATAAAGTTAACATTTTTTATACTGCTCCTACCGCAATTAGAGCTTTGATGAGAGAAGGAGAAGGACCTGTTAAAAAAACTTCCAGAAAAAGCTTAAAACTTTTAGGAACTGTAGGAGAACCAATTAATCCCGAAGCATGGGAATGGTATTACAAAACAGTTGGTGATAGTAGGTGTCCAATTGTTGATACTTGGTGGCAAACAGAAACAGGTGGTATATTGATTAGCCCACAGACTGGGGCGATAGATCTTAAACCAGGTTCAGCTACTAAACCGTTCTATGGAATAAAACCTGTAATAGTTGATAAAGATGGAAATGTTTTAAAAGGTGAAGCCCAAGGTAGATTATGTATTGCACAATCATGGCCAGGACAAATGAGAACTGTTTATGGAGACCACAATAGATTTATTGAAACATATTTTTCTCAATTTGATGGAAAATATTTTACTGGTGATGGATGTCGAAGAGATAAAGATGGCTACTATTGGATTACAGGACGAGTTGATGATGTTATAATCGTATCAGGTCATAATTTAGGTACTGCTGAAATAGAAAGTGCTTTCGTGGCTCATCCAAAAGTGGCAGAAGCTGCAGTTGTGGGCTACCCTCATGACATTAAAGGAAACGGTTTGTATTGTTATGTAACCCTCAACGTAGGTGAAAATCCTGATGGTGATTTGGAAAGAGATTTAAAACTATGGGTAAGAAAACAAATTGGACCAATAGCTACACCTGATATAATTCATTTTTCACCAGGACTTCCAAAAACTAGATCTGGAAAAATAATGAGAAGAATTTTACGAAAGATTGCAGCCAACGAACATGATCAACTTGGTGACACTACAACTTTAGCAGATCCTAGTGTTGTAAAAAGTCTTGTTGATGAAAGAAAAAATATTTAAAAATTAATTCTCTTTTCGAATTCTTCTTTAATATTATCCCACTTCAGTATCATAGAGTTTAAAACAATTTTTCTATCAAGAGTTTTTAGTTCCTCAGCAATTGGCGCCCATTCATACAAGGCTAAAGCGCTCTTATTAAATGGCAAAGAGCTAAAATATTTTTTCCAATCAATTTCATCTAATCTTTTGTCAAAAGTAGCTTTTCCTTTTACAATTATATCATCTGGCATTCCATTCTTAAGTTCATCGTGCAAGATCTCTTCATAAATCATTTTGGATTTTGCTGTATCTTCGTATTTAAAGAAATAATTTAAATACGAGAAGCTGTAGAAAGTAAGATCTTGAAGAGCTACACAATAAATATTCCATTTTGCTTTATTTATTGAAGATAAAAATTCTTCATTATCAAAATGTAAAACGTATCTTGTTCCCATTCTGGTTTTTAAATAGTTATAAAGAGTAACCTGTGTTACCCAAGCTGATTTCTCTTGAGTAAATTTTTTTAGGTCGTCCAAATTCCTTAATTTGCTCTTGGGAAGCACTGCTTTGAACATTGCCCCTAAATAAACTTTAAAATCAGCAAGACTTATATCTTTTAGATTGAATTTATATTTTAGCATTATTTTCTACTACAAGTTGTCTAATTGTGTAAAAACACACTTAATTGTAACATTTTTAGGGGTTCCAATCTATGTCATTTTGGGTAATGTTTCGTCTTTTAACCTATAGGGAGGGAAAAAAAATGTCAAAACAACAACAACACTGGGAAAAAACTAGAATGTTGCTATTTATAACATTAGCAATCTGGTTTGTTTTCTCTATTGGCATCTTTTTCTTCGGCGCCGAGATGGAAGCGTCATCAATAAGACCACTTGGATATCCGTTGTCTTATTACATGACATGTCAAGGTTCTCTTGGAATTTTCGTAATACTGATTTTCTGGTTTGCGAATAGACAAGAAAAAATTGACGAAGAGTTCGGCTACACTGAAAGAGAGGATGACTAATGTTTAAAGGTAAATTTATAGACAATCTTCCTAAGATTTATGGAACATATACCGGCGGGTTTATCGTTTTCATAATCTTAATGGCGATTGCTGAACAAGCTGGAATGTCAGCGAAGTTAATTGGTATTTTCTTTGTTGCGTTTACAGTTTTAATTTATGCGTTGATTGGTTACCTATCACGTACAATGCAAACAGATGCATATTACGTAGCTGGAAGACAGGTTCCAACAGTATTCAACGGAATGGCTACTGCAGCAGACTGGATGTCTGGTGCTTCATTCGTTGCGATGGCTGGAGGAATTTACTTCAAGGGTTACGGCTATATGGCATTGCTTGTTGGTTGGACGGGTGGATACGTACTAGTTGCTTCGCTATTAGCACCATACTTAAGAAAGTTTGGTTGCTATACAGTTCCAGATTTTATTGGAACTAGATATGGCGGAAACATGGCTAGACTATCTGCGGTAATAGTCTTAACAGTTGCATCATTCACATACGTGACTGCACAGATAAACGCGACAGGAACAATTGCATCAGTTGCACTTGATATTCCTTTCGAGATTGCTGTGTACGTTGGTCTTGCAAGTATATTGATGTGTTCAATGCTTGGTGGAATGAGAGCAGTTACTTGGACGCAAGTTGCTCAGTACATCGTACTGATTATAGCATACTTGTTACCAGTTTTCTGGATCAGTAACAAAATGGGTGCGGGAGTATTTCCACACTTTATGTTAGCAGATGAAGTAGCAAGGATCGCTGAGTTAGAAGCTCAGTTTGGTCTTGGCGAAATTAAAAACTCTGCAGCTGACCTAAAACAGGTGCCAAAAGGCTTAGCAGGTATAACTAAAGCGCACGCAGAAGTTAACACAACACCTTGGAAATTTATTTCATTAGCGGTTTGTATGATGGCTGGAACAGCTTCATTACCACACGTTATGATGAGATATTTCACAACTCCAAGTGTGAAAGCTGCAAGAAGATCAGTAGGTTGGTCACTATTCTTTATATTCCTACTATACTCTTCAGCACCAATGTTAGCGACTTTGTCTAAACTATCACTAATGGATCCAAATTTAGCTACTGGAATTATTGGTAAATCAATTGCTGAAGTTCAAGCGATTGACTGGTATCAAAACTGGAACCAAGCAAACTTAATGTTTGTAAGCGACTTTAACGGAAATGGAACACTTGAATTGAATGAGTTTTTCATGGGTGGTAAAGCAGTTGTATTGGCTACTCCAGAGATAGCAGGATTACCTTATGTAATTTCTGGTCTAGTTGCTGCTGGAGGTATGGCTGCTGCCATGTCAACAGCTGACGGATTAGTGTTAGCGATATCAAATGCTCTATCGCATGACGTTTACTACAAGATGATTAACCCTAAAGCAGAGACAGCGAAGAGACTTATCGTTGCAAGGATATTACTTGTATTAATTGGTTTTGCAGGAGCAACAATTGCAGCTCTTGAGATTCAAGGTATCTTAGGTTCAGTCATCTGGGCTTTTGACTTTGCGATGTCAGGATTGTTCTTCCCACTTGTATTAGGAGTATGGTGGAAGAGAGCTAATGCTCAAGGAGCAGTCGCTGGAATGTTAGGTGGTTTAATTGCTGGTACAGCTTATCTAATTGCTGTAAGAAGTGGTTACCCTGGATTCTGGGGAGTTACTCAATTAACATTTGGTATTGTTGGATCTTTAGTAAGCTTAGTATTAATGGTCGTAGTCAGCTTAATGACTAAAGCACCTGATGCTGCTACTCAAAGAATGGTTGACGAAGTACGAATACCTAGCGGTAAAGCGATACTTGGTAAACAACACTAAATAAATACTTTCGAAGGGGCGAATTTTCGCCCCTTCAATCTTTTTAAACTCATGTACGCAAACTTTCATCCAATGGTTTATTTAATCGATTACGTCATGGGCGTAATTATGTGGACGCTTATTGGAAGAGTTGCGATGAACATATTTCAAAGAGAAGACTCTAATTTCTTCTTTATGAAGATATTTGTGAAGATGACAGACCCATTTATAAGAATATTTGCATTTATCACTCCATCCTTCATTATAAAGCCTTTGGTGCCGCTTTATGTTGCTTGGTTTTTTTACATGTTTAGATTTTACTTAATGCCTTATATATTAGGCTATTCTGTAATGGGAATGTTGTCATTTCCATTAGAAAGTGAAATTGCTATTCAGATATACCAAATTTTCGGTAAAAATTGATTCAAAAAAAAAACAAAAATTGATACTAGTATTCTAAGTATCAATGAAAAAAATTCAAATATCTCCATCAATTCTTTCAGCTGATTTCAGCAATTTGGAAAAAGATATTAAAAAGCTCGAAACGGCTGGGGCTGACATGATTCATGTAGATGTGATGGACGGCCACTTTGTACCCAATATTACTATTGGTCCACCTGTTATAAAAGCGCTGAGAAGTAAAACATCACTTCCATTTGACGTTCATTTAATGATTGA
>CACHYX010000029.1 GCA_902584225.1 uncultured Pelagibacteraceae bacterium | reverse complement strand
TATGGAGATAAAAAAACATATTTAGTTGCGTTAATTGTTACTGACAATGAAAAAAATAAAGCAGAAATTAAATTATATATCGAAAATTTAAATAAAAAATTATCAACTGTTGAAAAAGTTAAAAAGATTAAACTTATAAAAGAGGAATTTACAATTGAAAATGGAATGTTAACACCAACTTTAAAACTAAAAAGAAAAAAAATTTTAGAAAAATATAAAAAAGATTTAGAAAAACTTTATTTAAATTAACAAATAAAGTTGATTATAATGCGCATAAACACTATTCTTTTTTAATATTAAACATTTGAAAAAATAAATTTAATTTCTTACTTCGTTGATGAATAAATTAAAACTAATTAAATGTTTGACATAACAAAAGAAAATATTTAAAAATTAACTTATAACGAATCAAAAAGATTCGTAACAACAGGGAGCTAAAGATGGCTAAACGAAGAAAAAAAGCTAAGAAAAAAGCTAAGAAAAAAGCAAAAAAAAGAAGAAGAAGAAGATAAGTTTTCTTTTTTAAAAACGCTTCTCATAACGTTTGTGTGAGAAGCGTTTTTTTTTACTCTTCTTCTGAAACGTTCTCTAAATTTTCTTGTCCCTCTGTATCTTGACTTGACTGTGGATTAGTAGGTTCTTTCTTTTGCAAGCTCTGTTGACTCTTATCTAAATTCCTCTTTAAAGCTTTATCAAGCTTTTTTTGAGTATCCTCAAGAGATAGATTTAATATAATTTGGAATTCTGTTAATAATCTTTCGTAAGCTTTTTCAAACAATTGTCTTTCGCTGTATGATTGATCTATCATAATATCATCACCTTTATTTAAATCTCTTACCACCTCAGCTAATTCATAGATTTTTCCAGATGTAATTTTTTGCTCATATTCTTGAGCTCTCCTACTCCACATCGACCTTTTGATTTTCGGTTTACCTTTTAGAATTGAGATAGATTTATTAACTTGATTTATTGTTGATAAAGGTCTTAAGTGAGATTGTTTATTTATTGGTAATAATCCAATAGCCTTATCCTTTTCAAATTTTATATCGTAACATTGAACATCTATACTACCAATTGTTTTTGAACTTATTGATAAAATTTGTCCAACTCCATGTTTCGGATAAACGATGTAGTCTTTAGCCTTAAATTGTTTTTTTTCTGTTTCTTGCTTTTTAATTTTAATTATCTCTGGTTTTTGATCTTGGCTTTTAGTAAGTCTTAAGTTTTCAGAACTTTTTGCTTTAATTAAGTTTACCTTAGCTTTAGCTTTTTGTTTTAGCGAAAGGTTGCTTATTTTGTTTAATTTTGGCCTACCGACCTTTTTTTTAATTTTTATTATTTTTGATTTTTTAACTGTTTGTTTAACTTTTTTCTTAGGCAAAGATTTTTTCTTTTTTTTAAAGGTTTTCTTTAAAATACTTTTCAAATTTATTTTCTTCATTTTTATATTTTTCGTTATCTACTGGTGGATCTTTTTTTTTCTGAAATGTTTGGCCAAATCTCTGAATACTTTTTGTTTAACTCTAACCATTTTTCACTTCCATCTTCTGTGTCTGGTTTAATCGCATCAACTGGACACTCAGGTTCACAAACGCCACAATCTATACACTCATCTGGTTTAATTACAAGCATATTTTTTCCTTCGTAAAAACAATCAACAGGACACACTTCTACACAATCCATTAGTTTACATTTAATACACTTGTCGTTTACTATGTAAGTCATTATTTCTTATTTAGCACTTTAACTTTAGTTTCACCAACTATCTTATCGTCTAAATAAAGCAACCCAGCTAAACGTCTCATAAGGTTATTTTCGTAAATGTCTGATTTTCCATCTGATAATATTATTCTCCATAATGTTTCAATAATTATAATTTTATTTTCTGTACTCAAAACCTTTACGTCCCTAGTAAATTCTTGAATATGATTAGAGTCATTTTCCTTTTGCTCTGCTTTTGAAACAACTTCGTCTAAGTTATCTAAATCAGGATATAATTTCCTCACTGTTTTCTTAACTATTTCTCTTTCTTCTGATGTGTAGTTTTCATCTATTTTAGCCGCGTGTATTAAAAGACAAGCAATGTTAACGGACTCTGCATTAACTTCAGGTTTTTCTTTATTCTTATTTAAAAAATTAAATATCATTTTAGATCTAATTGTTTTAGTGCTTCAAAGGGATTATCTTTTTTGAACTTTAAATCTAAACTTTTTTTAATCTTTTTAAAAGGTTTATATTTAAAAAATATTTCATTTTTTTCCTCAAAAACTTTATATCCCATTAATTTAATAATTTTTACAAAACTTTCTTTGTTACAACCTAACAAGTTTAACATTTTAGGTATTAGTTGAATTTTGTCTAATTTGTTTTCATTGGAATTTATTATTTCGATAAACAATCTTTCCAAAATATCAATTCTAACAAAAAGATTATCAAATTTTTCAAATCCACATAATAACATAAACTTTCTATTTTTATATTTAACATTATCCACAAAATTTAATCCAAAAGTAGGAGGAAACAGATTTAAGTCCTCACCATTGAAATTTTTCCAAAGCAGAATCCTTAAAGATACAATACTTGGTTTAAAAAGTTTGAACAAAAAAATATGATACCTGCCAAATTTTACCCCTAAATTTCTAAGTGTTTTTCTTTCATCCTGGTTTAAATTTTTGATGATATCTAGAACTTCCTCCCTTTTTACTACACCATTATTTTCATATAGTTGATAAGATAAAGCTCTTATTTGTGTATTAGCTGAATTTATACTTTTAAGTTTTAATAAACCATCTAACTCGTCTATAATTTTTGTATCCACCCACTTCTTTAAAAAGGAGTGAAGTTTTGATTTTTCATCATTTTCTACAATGTCATCTATAATTAAATTTAATTCTGGAGATAAATAATCCGCACCTTTAGCAAGTATTGCTATGGGAAATTTATTCCAATAAATTTTTCTGTCTTCTTTTAACTTTATTTGTTTTCCCTCTATTATCTGATTAATTCTTTTTGTAAACTCTGGGCTTAAATTTTGTCTTGCAGCTTTCTTTAAGGATTTTATATCAGTTTCTAAATCGCCAACCTTAAAGTCTAATTCAAGCTTAAGGCCTTTTAAATTTCCAATAAATTGATTATTGATTAAAACTTTTTCATCATTTTCAATTTTTGTTTTAAAAGAAATATCTTGCTTAAATCCCCTAGCTAGCACACTTGCACGTTTATCTATAAAACTCTTTGTGAGTTCTTCATGTAATCTATCAGATAATTTGTCTTCTAATGATTTCGTTCTTTTAACCCAATAATCTTGATTTTCTACCCATCCATTTTTGTTTGAAACATAAGACCATGTTCTTACATTTGCAATTCGATTAGATATAGAATCTACATTACCATCAGTCTTATCTAAAATTGAAAGTTGTTCTTTCATATATTTGTTTGAAATTTTTCCAGTTTTTTCTCTTAAAAAATTAAACACCTTTCCAATTACCTCCAAATGATTCCCGTAAGTTTTTTTTACAAAATCAGGTATCTGGCAACATTCCCATAACAATTTTAATTCATTTTCATTGTTATAAATTTGAAGTTTTTCAGTATCTTTTAAAATATATTTTAAGACTTTTTCGTCTTCACATTCTGAAATTCTTTTTAACCAAGGTTTATTTGGTTTCTCTTCTAGTGACTTGATTAGGGATTGGCCGTCTTTAAAATTTAAATTTGGATTTCTCCAAAAAATTGTATTGATGTCGTCAATTTTATGGTTCTCAAGTAATTCAATTTCCTCTGCACTTATCTCACCACATTCACCTGTAATCCCAAAAGAACCATCATTGAGATATCTGCCTGCTCTTCCAGCAATCTGCGCAATTTCAGAAAGTCTCAGTCTTCTAATTTTTTTTCCATCAAATTTTTTTATACTTGAGAAAAAAACATTATTTAAATCCATGTTTATCCCCATACCAATGGCGTCTGTTGCAACAAGATAGTCTACATCTCCTGATTGATATAAATGTACTTGTGAATTTCTTGTCTTTGGACTTAAAGATCCCATTACAATTGCGGCTCCACCCTTTTGACGTCTAATTAATTCTGCAATTGCATAAACTTCTTCGGCTGAAAATGCAATTATTACACTTTTTCTCTCAATTCGAGATATTTTCTTGTGACCAGAGTAAGTTAATTTAGATAGTCTTTTTCTATCGATATATTCAATATCGCCGTCTAATTTATCAATAATATTTTTCATTGAGTTTGATCCCATGAACATTGTTAATTTTTCACCTCTTAAGTTCAGTAATCTGTCAGTGAAAATATGACCCCTTTCATGATCAGAACACATTTGAATTTCATCTATTCCAACGAATTCTAAATCTTTTTCTATAGGCATAGACTCCACAGTACAAAAATAATACTTGGCGTTTGAAGGTATTATCTTTTCTTCACCTGTGATTAATGCGACTTTATTTGGATCGGTTTTTTTAACAACTTTGTCATAAACTTCTCTAGCTAAAAGCCTCAAGGGAAACCCCATCATACCAGAGTTAAAAGACAACATTGTTTCAATGGCTAGGAAGGTTTTTCCTGTATTAGTAGGTCCGAGAACAGCAGTTATTTTATTTTTCATCATTTCTACTTTTGGTGTATTAAATTTTTTTACTACTATATATTGTTATCACTAAAGAACAAAAATAGTCTAAAAGAAGTCCGAATCATTCAGGTAAAAGTTCTCATTTTTGTTTTTTTTTCGATATTAACATATTTGATCTAATTATGCAGCCTTATATTTTTTTGCACAAGAATTCGCTAATATTAAATTTGGATCGATAAATATTTTTGATTTTTTTGCTCTTTTAAAAGACTTGAAAGCAAAAATCGCTATAGGTAATTCAGTGCATCCTAAAATAATTTTTTTACAATTTACTTTTATTAAATAATCTACAGCTGGCTTTATTATTTTTTCTGCCTTTCTTACGTTACCCATTTTTACAAACTTAATTGCTTTATTTACATTTTTTTTTTGTATTTTCGTAGGCGGTGATAAAAGTTTAAATCTTTTATTGAAATATTTATGGTAAATTTTAGTGTTTAAAGTTGCTTCTGTAGCAAGTATTCCAATTTTAGAATTAATTTTACAGCTTCTTTTTGTATGATCATAAACTTCTTCGGGCATACTTAGTATAGGTATTTTCACTTTTTTTTTTAAATCATCATACCAATAATGAGCTGTATTACATGGCATCACGATAAACTTACATTTATTTCTTTCCAATAATTTACAACCTTTTACTAATTCTTTCAGGACATTATAATATTTTTTTAAATTTTCTGGTCTCTTTGGAGTATCAGATTTATTGTATAATAAAAATTTCGGATATTGTTGATCTTGTTTACCTCTATATAAAACAGCCAATTTATTGCAAATATCTAATCCCGCTTGTGTTCCCATTCCTCCTAAAAATCCAATCATATCTTTTTAATTACTTTCCAAACACCCGTCGCTGATGCAATAACATTTTTATTTACATATAGATTACAGTTAATAAATAACAAAGATTTTGTTTTCTTTAATATATTTACTTTTCCTAATATCTCATCCCCTAGTCTAGTTGGTGCAATAAATTTTACGTCCAAAGAGATT
>CACHYX010000028.1 GCA_902584225.1 uncultured Pelagibacteraceae bacterium | reverse complement strand
TAAGATCATCAATTTTTATAGCGCCTTCACAAATAGAATACTGGGTATGTATTTTTAAGTGATTAAATTTTTTTTTAGATTTTTCCATTAATGATTTTGATTTTACCATTACTTAAGGAAATTTTATAGTCTGCTTTATTAGCAAAAAATCTATTATGAGTTGCAAATATTATAACACGATCTTTATTTTTTAATTTAAAGAGTAGGTTAAATATTTGATTTGCGTTTTCGTGATCTAAACTTCCAGTCGGTTCATCAGCTAGTATTATTCTAGGTTTATTTACTATTGCTCTCGATATCGCAATTCTTTGCATTTCTCCTCCTGATAATTCTGATGGATAATGATTAATCCTATCTTTTAAGCCAACTTTTTGAATAATCTTTAACGATTCTTGTTCTGCTATTTTATAATTATTATTAGCAGCTAAGCTGGCTATGCAAACATTTTCAATAGCCGTAAAATCAGGCAATAAGTTTTTCTCTTGATAAACAATCCCAATATTACTAGATCTAATTTTGTCGTTAATTTCAATTTCGTTGTTATTTATATTTTGATTATCAATTTTAATATTTCCTGATGATGGCCTATCTATTAATGATAATAAATTTAGTAAGGTTGATTTTCCGGATCCTGAGGGTCCAGATAATGAATAAATTTTCCCTTTTTTAAATTTGAAATTTAAATTTTTAAGGACAGTGATTTTTTTTTTATTATCAAATATCTTTGAAATATTGTTTAGTTCTATAATATTATTCATATTTTAATGATTTAATTGTATCTAATTTTGCTGCTTTAGTTGCGGGGTATATTGAGACTAAACAAGTCATTATAATTGAACAACTTGATATTAAAGATATTGACCAAAAATCTATTTGATATGGAATAGTACTTAAAAAATATATTTCCTCAGGAAATAAACTTATATTAAAGATATTACTAATTAACATTCTTATCTCCTCAACATAAAGAGAGAAAGTTACACCTATTACAACTCCCATAATTGTTGCTAAAAATCCTATTAAAAATCCAATAAAAAAAAATATTTTTCGAATAGAAAAGTTTGAAACACCTATTGATTTTAATATAGCAATTTCCCTAGTTTTATTTTTTACTAAAATAGTAAGACCCGAAATAATGTTAAAAGCAGCAACTATGATTATTAAAGATAATATAATGAACATAACATTTCTTTCTACTTTTAAGGCAGAAAATAATGGTTTGTTTAAATCTGACCAGGTAAATATATATTCGTCGGTAAAAATCGACATTAGTTTTTCACGATAAATCTCAATTTTGTCAGGTTTATATAAATAAACCTCTAAGAAATTATTTCCTTTTTTTTAAATCAAACAAGCCTTGTAGATCTTTAAGATTAATAAACACAACAGAATTATTAAACTCAGCAAACCTACTATCAAATATAGAACTTATTTTAAAAGTTTTTTGTCGAGGTATGGATCCAATGATTGTATTTTCACCAGAAGGTGAAATTATTGAAATTCGGTCACCAATTTTTAATTCGAGGTCATAACTTAAATCACTCCCTATCGATATATTATTCTCTAAGATTTTTTTATCGCCTCTAAAATATTTATTATTTACAATATTAAGTTTTTGAAAGTCATTTTCAGAATAGCCTCTAACTAAAATACCTTTAGTAATTTCATCATTTAAAAGTATTCCCTCTCCATTATTGCTTAATATCAAATTTGAAGATATATTTTTTAAAAACACGTTATCTATTTTTTTCTGTTCTATTTTCTTATCATAGGGTTTTACGATAACATGTGCATTGAAATTAGTTATCTTGTTTATCAACTCTGCCCTAAACCCATTCATTACAGACATAACTATAATCAAAACTGCCACGCCTAAACTTATACCTAAGAAAGAAAATAAAGTGATAATATTTAAAAAACCATCTTTTTTTCTAGTTTTAAGATATCTAAAAATTATTTTTTTTTCTAAAGTTGAGATCAATTTATTTTTTTGGATTTAATGAAATTAAGGGCTTCTTCAAGACTTATCATCTTGCTATCGTTCCCCACTTCTTTAAACTCAACTTTATTTTTATCAGGATTTTTTCCAATTAGAATTTGAAATGGTATTCCAATTAAATTAAATTTTTTTAACTTTCCTGAAAAATTTTCGTCTGAATCGTCTAAAATTGTTTCAATATTATTCTGTTCTAAAAAATTTTTTACTTTAATACCCATTTCAATACTTGTGGTATCATTTTTAGATGCAAAACAAATAATTGCACACTCAAAAGGAGAAACTGATACTGGCCATTTCATAACTTCATTTTTCTCATCAAAATTTGCCTCAATTAAGGCACCAACTAATCTTGAAACTCCAATTCCATAAGAACCCATTTTTACAAAAATTTTTTTACCATCTTTATCAACAGCGGCATTCATTGGTTTTGAATACTTGTCACCAAAGTAAAAAATATGACCGACTTCAATACCTTTGGTCTCTAACTGGTTTTTTTTATCAACCTTGTTGTTAAACTCTTTGTTGTCAATTTTCTCATCTGTGACAGCGTAAAATTGGTTATATTCAACTCTTAGTTTTTTTAAAGACTCTTTTTCTAATTTATAATTATCGTGGTTTACTTCAAAAATTCTTTTGTCAGTATAAATTTTACTTTCACCGGTTTCAGCTAAAATAATAAATTCATGTGACAAGCTCCCGCCAATTGGCCCCGTTTCAGCTGTCATCGGTATTGCTGATAATTCTAATCTCTTAAAAGTTTTTAAATATGATAGAAAAAATTTGTTATATGAAAATTCTGCATCATCATCACTAAGGTCAAATGAGTATGCATCTTTCATAAAAAATTCTCTACATCTCATTATCCCAAATCTTGGTCTTAGTTCATCTCTAAATTTCCATTGTATATGATACAATAATTGAGGAAGTGATTTATATGATTTTATACTGTTTCTAAAAATATCTGTAACTAACTCTTCATTAGTTGGACCATATAAAATTTCTCTGTTCTGCCTATCTTTAATTCTAAGCATCTCCTCTCCATAATCTTCATATCTTCCACTTTCTTTCCAAATTTCGGAGGACTGTATTGTTGGCATCAATATTTCTTGAGCACCTATTTTATTTTGTTCTTCCCTGACTATTTGTTCAATTTTTTTCATCACTTTGAAGCCAAGGGGAAGCCAAGAGTAAATACCCGCTGAAGATTGTTTAATCATTCCTAACCTCAACATTAGTTTGTGTGATTTAATTTTTGCCTCAGAAGGATAGTTTTTTAATAATGGAATAAATGATTTTGATAAAAACATTATGTAACAAGATTCCTTAAATTCAGATAATCATACTTTACTAATAGAAATATACCTATAAAAATTATTGATGTAATCAAAGTTGTATATGATAGTTTTTTTATTAATTTAGGGTTTTCGGGAGCTCCGGGATCAACACCCTCCACAAAATTTTTTTTATTTCGATCTACATCTACAGGCAGCAATGAGAAGAAAACTATCCACCATATAAGAACATAAATAATAATCGAGCCAGTTAAATTCATCAAATTTGAACTATATTAATATTTGTAAAAGGTCTTTTGCCTACTTTATTTTTTGTATATTTTTTACAAACACTTTTAAAAGCATCGATTGCATTTTCTTGCTGTCTGCTATTCGTTAAAGAAAATGTTCTAGCTGTTTTTTCAATTTCATTTTCTAATCCAAATCTAAAATCTTCATAATCATTTATTGGGAGCCCCTTTACTGTCACAATTGGTCTGTCATGAATGTTACCTTTGGGTGTAACAAGAATTGTAACTTCCATCATTCCGTTTATAGAAAGATTTTTACGTTCTTTAATGGAATTTGAGTCCTCTTCAACACTAATGTTTCCATCCAAATATACTTTTCCTGCAGGTGCTTTATCATAAACAAAAGGTTTTTCAGTTGGAGCTAATTTAACAATATCACCATTCATAACTTTAACTGGATAAGGTATTTTCATTTCTTTAGCAAAATTAATGTGCTCCTGCATATGTCTATATTCTCCATGAACTGGTATTACTGATTTTGGTCTTATCCAATTGTACATATCCTTTAATTCTTCTCTATTAGGGTGACCGGATACGTGGATAAATTCATCTTCTTCTGTAATCACTTCAATACCTTCAATAACTAATTGATTGTGTAATTTAGAAAGTTTTTTTTCATTTCCAGGTATTATTTTAGATGAAAAAATTGCAGTGTCGCCATTTTCCATCATTACATCTGGGTGGGTAAAATTCGATATTCTGCTCATTGCTCCCATAGGTTCCCCTTGAGTTCCAGTACATAAGTAGACTATTTTGTCTCTTGAAATTTTTTTGGCATCTCTTGGATCAATAGGTTCAATTACATCTTTGAGATACCCACATTGTCTAGCTGCTTTAAAAATTCTATGCATAGACCTTCCAACCAAAGAGATCTGTCTTTCAGTTTTCTGCGCACAAAAGAAAATAGTTTCCATTCTAGCAACATTTGATGCAAAACAGGTGACTATTATTTTTTTTTTTAATCTTTCAAATATCTTTAGTAAATTTTTTCTTACATCCATTTCTGAGCCTGATCTACCAATACTAAATATGTTTGTTGAGTCACATATCATCGCCAAAACTCCTTCATCGCCAATTGATTTGAGTTTTTTAGCGTCTATTACATCTCCAATTAATGGGTTTGGATCACACTTCCAATCACCAGTATGTAACACGCAGCCAAGTGGAGTTTTTATTTTCAGTCCGTTGGGTTCTAGAATGGAGTGAGTCATAGTTATTAGCTCAATATCAAATGGTCCAAGTTTTATGTTGCCTCTTAAATTTACAATTTTTAAAAAAGGGTGAATGTCTATTTTCTTTTCCTTAAACTTTTCAGTCACTAAAGCTGCAGTAAATGGGGTAGCATATATATTACATTTCAAATCCGGCCAGATATGTGAAATCGCTCCGATATGATCCTCGTGAGCGTGAGTAAGAACAATGCCCAACAAAGATTCTTTTTTATCAACTATGAAACCAGGATCAGGATATATCAGATCTATTCCTGGAACTGTATCATCAGCAAAGGTGACGCCAATATCTACAATAATCCACTTATGATTCTCTGGTTTGCCATAAGCAAACAGATTTAAATTCATGCCAATTTCACCTGATCCACCTAGTGGACAAAATAATAATTCATCTTTCATTTGTTTAATATTTTATGAGCTTTTATTAATCCTTTTATTGTAAGGTTTTTGTCGACTAAAACATTTAATCTTATATTTGTTTTAAATAAATGCGCAAGACCTCCTGTAAAAATAATCTTAAAATTTTTTTTGGTAATTTTTGAAATCTTAGAAATTATTTTCTCGATAAGACCGCTGTATCCCCAATAAAAACCTGATACTACCGCCTGCTTTGTGTTTTTTCCAATAACTATTTTAGTTTTATTCAAATTGATTTTTGGAATTAATTCTGCTCTGGATATCAAATTTTTTAGTGAAAGATTAACTCCTGGAGCAATTATGCCACCCCAGTAAACATCTTTTATGATGACATCAAAGGTAGTAGCTGTTCCAAAATCTACAACTATATAATTACTTTTTTTATTGAAAACACTGATTGCATTTGCCAATCTATCTGATCCAATTTGTTTTTTATTAACTTTCAATTTAATTATTTTGT
>CACHYX010000027.1 GCA_902584225.1 uncultured Pelagibacteraceae bacterium | reverse complement strand
TCGTATTGAAAACCTGAACAACCACCACCTTTTATTGCGATTCTAAAAAAAGAACCTTTTTCCTTTTTATCAAGGAGATAATTGATTTGTTTTATAGCATTATCTGTAAATATAATTTCTTTATTCATAATAAAACTGAGCTATTACTAATATAATAATATATTTTCTTTTTTAAAGTATGAATAATTTCAAAAAATTAGGTGTTTTTAAAAGTAAAGGTAGATTTTTCAAAGATAAAACAAGTAAATATAGAAGCCCGTTTCAAAGAGATAGAGACAGAATCATACATAGCGCTTCATTTAGAAGATTAAAGCACAAAACCCAAGTTTTTGTAAATACTGACGGTGACCATTATAGAACAAGAATGACACACTCCCTAGAGGTAGCTCAAATAGCAAGATCAATATCTAAATACTTAAATCTTAATGATGATTTGGCTGAAACATTAAGTTTAGCACACGATCTAGGCCACACCCCTTTTGGTCATGCAGGTGAAGAAGTTTTAAATGATTGTATGAGCAACCATGGAGGTTTTGATCATAACTTACAAACCCTAAGAATAGTAATGTTTATAGAAAAAAAATATATTGATTTTGATGGTTTAAATTTATCTTTTGAAACTTTAGATGGTCTAATAAAACATAATGGACCAATCAAAGACCTATCTAAATTAGAAAATATTATTGGAATAAAATTGTTAAAAAATAAGTTTAAATTAAATAAATTTTCATGTTTAGAATCACAGATTTCAAATATCGCAGATGACATTGCTTACAACAATCATGATATACAAGACGGTCTAAAAGCAGGCTTATTCACATTAGAAGAATTATTGGAAATCAATTTCTTTAAAGATATATATAAAAAATACAAAAATAAAAAAAAGATAGATTTACAAGTTTTGATACATCAAATAATCAGAGACTCGATAGACCTAATGGTAAAAGACATAATAAATAACACTATTCAGAATATAAAAAAAAATAAGATCAAAAAGCTCAACAATGTATTTGATAATAAACAAAAGACAGTCGAATTTTCGGATAAATATAAAGATATTGATTTCGATATAAGAAGTTTCTTAAGAAAAAATATGTATGATCATAAAGATGTTCAAAAAAGAAATGATGAAGGAAAAAAAATCGTAAATTTTTTATTTAAAAAGCTTTATAGTAATACTAATAATAATTTTTCCATACAAAATTTTGATCAGAATAAATCCAGATCAGTTGCAGACTTTATATCCGGAATGACAGATCGTTATGCAATAAATTTATATGAAGAATTAAAATAGATGAATATATTTGATTATTATCACAGCTCTTTATTGAAGGGTCTTAAAGAATTTGAAAAGAAAGTAGCAATCAAAATCCCAGAAAAAACTAATAGTATTAGTGTGGAGGTTCCACCTGACAAGTTTGATGCTGATATTTCAACAAACGTTTGTATGGTTTTGTCAGGTATTAATAAAAGTAAACCAAAAGATATATATGAAAATTATGTATCAAAACTTTTAAGTAAAGACGACAATTTAGAAAACTTTGAAATTGTAAATCCTGGTTTTGTAAATTTAAAATTTAAAAAGAAATTTTGGAACTCTTTTTTAGAAAAAATTGTCCAATTAAAAGAATATGGATCAAATAAGAATGAAAAAACTAGAAAATATTTAGTTGAATTCGTATCAGCTAATCCAACTGGACCATTACATGTAGGCCACTGTAGAGGAGCTGTATTCGGCGATGTCCTTTCAAATTTACTAAAATTTAACAATCATAATGTTACAAAGGAATATTACATAAATGATCACGGTAATCAGATAACAAACTTTACTCATTCGGTCTTTTACAGAATTTTAGAATTAAAACACAAAAAAAAATTTCCTGATGATGAAAATCTTTATCCTGGCGAATATATAAAAGAAATTGCACAAAATATTATATCAAATTCTAAAATTGATAAGTTTGATGAATTGGAACCAATTTTTGATGAATTACAAAAACTTTGTATTGAAAATTCACTTTTAATCATAAAGTCTAATTTAAAGAAGATAGGTATTGTTCATGATAATTTTGTAAGTGAAAAAAGTATAATCGGAAATAAAGAAGTTGAAAAAGCTTTAAAAAAACTAAAAGAGCAAGATTTAGTTTTTGAAGGAAAAATTGAGGCACCTCAAGGAGAAAAGAAAAAAATTTCTGAAACTAGAAATCAATTATTATTTAGATCAACAGAGTTTGGTGATGATAAAGATAGAGCTTTAAAAAAAGGTGATGATAGTTGGACATACTTTGCTGGAGATCTTGCATACCATAACAATAAGATAAGTAGAAATTTTGATATACTCATCAATATTCTTGGAGCCGATCATGCTGGTTACATCAAAAGAATAAGTTCTGTTGTAGATGCTTTATCAAAAAGTAAGCAAAAAATTGAATGTAAAGTAACTCAATTAGTAAAACTTATTAAAGATAATAAACCATTTAAAATGTCAAAGAGAAAAGGTGATTATATTACTCTTGAAGATTTAATAAATGAAGTAGGAAAAGATGCGGCTAGATTTATTATGTTAAGTAGAGTGAGTGATGTTGAATTAGAATTTGACTTTGAAAAGGTCAAACTTAAATCTAAAGACAATCCTTTATATTATGTTCAATATTCTTATGCTAGAATTTGTTCAATTTTTTCAAATTCAAAAACACCAATTAATAACGATTATAAAAATTTAGATAAAAATTTTGAATTTAACAATGAAGAAATTAAGATTATAAGAAAACTTTCAGAATGGCCAAAATGTATAGAAACTTCTATAAATAAATTAGAACCACACCGACTGACCACATACTTGTATCAATTAGCATCTATTTTTCATTCATACTGGAATATGGGAAGAGATAGTGAAGATTTCAGATTTTTAGATAAGGACAAGAAAATTGATACGAATAAAGCAGTTTTGTTAAATTGTATTCTATTAGTGATAAAAAATGGAATGGAAATTATCGGAGTTGATACACCGGAAAATATGTAATGATAAAAGAATTACGATATGTGCTAATTATATTTTTTATCTTAATATTTTTTTTTCTAACAATTAAATACTATTTATCGGATGAACATAAGAAAAAATACTATAGAACTGTCAACGAAATCAACAATAACTTAAGTATAGATGATCAAAATATACCTATACTAAAAAATGACACTCAAGATATAATTACCTACGTTGATGATAAAAACGAAAAGACTAAACCTTTTTCATTCTGGAAACTTTTAAATGAATAATCTTAAATCAAGAAGAGCTTTTATAGTTGGATTAAGCTCAACTAAAATAACAAATAAAGAGAGACATTTTTTGAGAAAATATAAACCTTGGGGTGTAATTTTATTTGCAAGAAATATCAAATCAGTTGATCAGACTAAAAAACTCACCAATGATATAAAAAAAATTTTTAAAGATCCAAAATATCCAATTTTAATAGATGAAGAGGGTGGCATGGTAACTAGAATTAAATCTATAATTGACAATAGTCATTTTCCTGCAAAATACTTTGGTGACAATTATAAAAAACATAAAACAAAATCTTTGCTTTATCTAAGAACTTACATCAAACAAATTAGTCATTTGTTAAGATATATGGGGATTAGCATCAACACGGTACCTGTTTTGGATATTCATAGACCATTTACATCAAAGGTTATTGGCACTAGAGCAATTTCGAAAGACATAAATGTAATTAATAAAATTGGTGAAAAAACAATTGAACATTTTAAAGAAGCGCGTATTGCAACTGTAATAAAACATATTCCTGGTCATGGATTAGCAAAATCAGACAGCCACTTGAAACTACCTATTGTAGATAAGACTTATGAATATTTAATGAAGAATGATTTTAAAACTTTTAAAAATAAAAACTCATTATTTGCCATGACAGCTCATATTCTATTTAGGAAAATTGATGCCAATAATCCTGCAACTCATTCATCAAAGATTATTGGTATTATTAAAAAAAAGATAAAGTTTAAAAATTTAATAATTAGTGATGATATTTCGATGAAAGCATTAAAATTTAATATTTCTTTAAATACTACTAAAGCATTTACTGCAGGTTGTGATTTAGTTCTTCATTGTAACGGAAAAATCAAAGAAATGACCAAAGTTGCTGAAAACTCAAAAAAATTAAATAAATTTATAATCGAAAAGACTTTAAAATATTATAGATTAGTAGGAAATGATTAATCAAAGTAATGCATTTAACGTAGACTTAAATCAGTTTAGTGGTCCACTTGATTTACTGTTAGATTTAGCTAAATCTCAAAAAGTTAAAATTGAAGATATATCGATAACAAAACTAGCAGATCAATTCCTAGAATATATTTCAAAAGCAGAAAAATTAAATTTAGATATTGCCTCAGAATATCTAGTTATGGCTACATGGTTAGCTTATTTGAAATCAAAACTTTTATTACCACAAACGGAGGAAGATGAATTTAAAGTTGATGAAGTAGCAGAAAAATTAAAACTACAATTAAAAAAGTTAGAATTAATCAGACTACTTTCAGATCAAATGCTTAAGAAAAAAAGATTAGGAAGAGACATCTTTATGAGAGGTATTAAAGGTAAGATTAAATCTATATATAGCGAAAAATACTCAGTAAATTTATATGACTTACTTAAATCTTATTCGACTATTTATATGCAGAAGGATTTCCAAAAAATTAATATTCCAAAACTTCCGGTTTTTACTACAGAAGATGGAATAAACAGAATTAAAAGATTTCTTAATAACTTAAATGATTGGAAAAATATAAATGCACTATATCCAGAGAATTTTATGAAATCTAAAGATCAGAAAAAAACCGGCATAGCCGGTCTTTTTGCTGGTTCTTTAGAGCTAGTTAAAGAAGGAAATCTACAGATTAAACAAGAGAAAATATTTGATGACATATTTATCAAAAAATCATGAAAAACGAAAAAAAAAATAACAACATAATAAATTTTCCAAATACTTTAACAAATGGAGAAAGAGAAGTTGAAGCAATCCTGTTTGCAGCTTCAGAACCGCTTGAAATTGAAAGTATTGAAGCAAGATTAAATAAAAAAGTTGATGTAAAAAAAATTCTAAAAAAACTAGAGAAAATTTATGAAAACCGTGGTTTCAATCTAGTTTGTATTTCTAATAAATGGTCTTTTAGAACTTCATCAAACTTATCTTCATTAATGACTCAACAAAAAAAAGTTGAAAAAAAATTATCTAAAGCATCTATAGAAACTTTATCTATTATTGTTTATCACCAACCAGTTACTAGAGCAGAGATCGAAGAAATACGTGGGGTTGCCTTTGGTGTAAATACTTTAGATATTTTAATGGAATTAAACTGGGTAAAACCAATGGGTAGAAAAGATGTGCCAGGTAAACCAATACAATATGGTACAACAGATGAATTCTTAAGCCACTTCAATATAAAAAAATTGTCCGATTTACCTACAATAGAGGAATTAAGTTCTGCAGGTCTAATCGACAGCTCAAATATTGATTCTGCGATTTTTGGAACCGGTAAATTTTATCAAGAGAAACAGGATGAAAAGAAAGAAAACATTTATACTGAAATAGACGATATGCTAAGCAGTACATTAGATAAAGAAAACGATGATAAGTAAATTATTACTTTTAAATGATTAATAAACGAGCTATAAATAACTTATGAGTATAGGTTTTTGGCAAATTGCAATAGTTGTTATACTAGTAGTCTTACTATTCGGCAGAGGTAAAATCTCAAGTCTTATGGGTGATGTAGCCAAAGGTATTAAAAGTTTTAAAAAAGGTATGGCACAGGATCCAACTGAGGATCAGGCAAAAAACATCACTGAGAATAACGATCAGACTAATAATCAAGATCCAAATAATAAAGAATAATCAATGCCACAAATTGGCTGGTTTGAATTACTGTTAATAATTGGTCTAGCGGTAGTTATAATCGGTCCAAAAGATTTTCCAATCGTTTTAAAAAAAATTGGAAGTTGGTTCGGTTCAATCAAAAGATATATTAGCGCTGTACAGTCAGAAGTTTCCAATCTTGAGGAAAATGCTCTTGATTACGAGAATAAAGAAAACAAAGATAAAAAGGAAGATCTAAAGAAAGATGAGTCAAAATAAAGACGAGGGTTTTATTAGTCATTTGACTGAATTAAGAAAAAGATTAATTCAATCTTTTGTTTGCTTATTAGTTTTATTTGTCATTTGTTATATTTTTTCTGAAGAAATATATAATTTTCTTGTAGCTCCTTATGCTGAAGCCGTAAAGAATAGTGAAATTCAAAGAAGATTAATCTTTACTGCATTACAAGAAACTTTTTTAACCTACATAAAAGTATCTTTTTTTACTGCATTCTTTTTTACTAGTCCTTTTATATTAATTCAAATTTGGAAATTTATAGCTCCAGGTTTATATGAACATGAAAAGTCTGCAATCATGCCGTATTTGGTTGTAACTCCAATCTTATTTCTTTTAGGTGGAATGCTGGTTTATTATTTAATTATGCCTTTAGCGATTAAATTTTTCTTATCATTTGAAAGTACTGGTATAACCACATCCTTACCAATACAACTTGAAGCTAAAGTGAACGAATATCTATCACTAGTTATGAAATTAATTTTTGCTTTTGGATTAAGTTTTCAATTACCTGTTGTGTTGTCATTGTTAGCAAGAGTTGGTTTTGTAGATTCTGAGTTCCTTAAAACAAGAAGGAAGTATGTTGTAATTATTATTTTTACAGCTGCTGCAATACTTACTCCACCTGATCCAATCACAC
>CACHYX010000026.1 GCA_902584225.1 uncultured Pelagibacteraceae bacterium | reverse complement strand
CTAAACATTATTGGCACAGACTGAAAAGTAAGATTACTTAAAAAGTTAATTTTTGGAATAAAACACTTTGCATATAAATACTCTTTGAGTTTACAACAATAAACTTTTTGCGCTAAATAGATTGTTCCAATAAGTTGGCATATAACTGTAGCAATGGCAATACCTGAAATTCCAAAAGCAGGTATTATCGAAAAACCAAAAATAAAAATTGGATTAAGTATGATGTTTAAAAAAAAAGTAAATATAAGTACGTTTCTATAACTTTTTGTATCCCCTTGAGCGTTTAATGTCCCATTTAAAGATATTTGAATCAATACTATTACTGTGCAATAAAAAATTATATCTAGATATTCCCTGGTCAAAATAATATTTTCTGGAGAGGACCCTAATAACTGAAGCAGATAATTCGATGAATTAATTCCTACAAATGTAACTAATAATGAAATAACTATTGCAAAAATTATTGATTGAGCAACATATAATGAAGCAACTTTTTCTTTTTTTTCACCTATGGAATTTCCTATAAGTGTATTAGTACCAGCTCCAACACCAACACCTATTGCGATTATAATAAAATAAATTGGAAACGATTTTGCTAGAGCACTTAAAGCATCTGGTGATATCTTTCCAGCAAAAAAAGTATCAACCAGATTATAGAAAGTTTGAAATAAAGATCCAATACTCGCAGGAAATGTAACTCTCCTTAGAAGTTGCCACATTGGATCCACTGTTAAATTAATCTTCTTAGCCATCTATTTATAAATTTTTTTAAACATGTAATCTTTTTTTTCTTTTTTTGCTTTATCAATTTGAGCTTGTCTCATTCTAAATCGTTTTTTTTGCTCTATGCTTGATTTATTATAACAATTAGGACAAGAAACACCCTCTTCAAATTTTACGGACTTCTTATCTTTAACAGAAATAGGTTCTCTACATCCAGCACAAATTGAATATTTGCCTATATTTAAACTATGGTTCACGGAAACACGATTATCAAATACAAAACATTCTCCTTTCCACAGGCTTTCTTTTCTTTTAATTTTTGACAAATAATTAATAATACCTCCTTTTAACTGAAAAACATTTTTATAACCTTTGTTGTATAAATAATCGCTGGCCTTTTCGCATCGAATACCTCCTGTGCAAAACATTCCGATTTTCGAATTCTTATTAAACTTTTTAAAATATTTAGAAAAATCTCTAAAATTATTTAATTTTGGATTTATAGATCTTTTGAAAGTCCCAATCCTAAACTCAAAATCTTTTCTAGTATCAATTATATAGGTGTCTTTGTTTAAAACGAAATTATTCCATTCCTTAGGAGAAAGATGATTATCTTTAACTTTTATTTTAAGTCTTTTTCCAATTGGAACAACTTCCTTTTTAAGCTTCACCCTCCCCTTATGAAAAGGAATAAATCTATTAAAAGAAATATTTTCATTATCAAATTTTGTAATGGCAAAGATTTTTTTAAGATTGATTTTTATTTGTTTAGTATTTTTTTTTAGGAAAGAAATTGATCCATTAATCCCCTCAGGTGAGATAATTATAGTTCCTTTAATTTTGTAATCATCTATGAAATTTTGAAGTTTGTCTTTGAGTTTACTGATCTTTTTTAATTGTTTAAATTTATAAAAACCAAAGATGGTATACATTATAATTTTCTACAAATTGAAAAGCCATCACCTATTGGGATAATCATATTTTCGACTCTTATATCGTTTTTTACATAAGTATTAAAATCTCGAATTATCTCAGTTAAGTGTTCTTTATTGTTTTTATCTACAACTTCACCGTGCCACAAAACATTATCAATGATTATAAAACCATCCCTTTTTAATAAGTTAAAAGACAATTCATAATATTTTTTGTAATTTTCTTTATCAGCATCTATAAAAATCAAATCAAACAATTTTTTTTGGCTTATTAATTTATTAATTCCATTGAGAGCTTCATCAATAATTATATCGATTTGTTCTGAAACTTTTGCCTTTTCAAAAAAGTTTTTAGCCACTAATGAAGTTTCTTTATTTTTATCAATAGTAGTGATCTTAGAGTCATTTTCTACACCAATGCACATACTTAATGAGCTAAGACCTGTAAAAGTACCAATTTCTAAAATTTCTTTAGGTTTAAATAATTTTGTTACCAAGTATAAAAAATGACATTGGTTGATTGAAATTTGTAATTTTTTTTTTTTTCCAAGTGTGTCGTTATACTTAATAATTTCATCTTGTACTGGATGTAATTTTAAAGAGTGCTCATCAATATATTTTTCTATTTGCTTATTAATAGGTAGATTTGAACTCATGCTAGTTCAATTTTTTCTTTAAGATATCATTTACTAACTTAGGATTAGCCTTGCCGTCTGTCTTTTTCATAACTTGGCCAACAAAAAAACCAAACAATTTATCTTTACCGGATTTGAATAATTCAACATTTTTAGGGTTTTCTTTAATCACATCATCTACAATTTTTTCAATTTCTTTAGGATCGCTTTGTTGTTTCAATCCCTTTTCATCAATAATGCTTTTTGGATCTTTGCTTTCATTTGCCATTATTTCAAAAACTGTTTTTGCAATTTTGCCAGAAATTGTACCATCTTTAATCAAGTTAATTAAAGTTGATAAATTTTTAGATGAGATTGGACTTTGTGATATTTCTAAATTTCTGTCATTAAGTAATGCAAATAATTCGCCTGTTACCCAGTTTGTTGCTAACTTGATATCTGAATTTTTAATTACATCTTCAAAATATTTTGATGTTTCAATATCTGAAACCAATATGTTGGCCTCGTATGGGGTTAATTTAAACTTATCTACAAATCTTTTTTTCTTCTCATCAGGAAGTTCCGGTATTTCTTTTCTTATTTTTGATATGAAATCGTCAGTTAATTCAAGTGGTAATAAGTCAGGATCAGGAAAGTATCTATAATCGTGAGCATCTTCTTTTGATCTCATCGATCTAGTCTCATTTTTTTTGGTATCAAAAAGACGAGTTTCTTGATCAATAGAGCCTCCCTCTTCTAATATATCAGCTTGACGGTTTGCTTCATATTCAATTGCCATTTGCATAAACTTAATAGAATTAACGTTTTTAATTTCACATCTTATGCCTAATTTCTTATCCCCTGTCTTTCTAATTGAAACATTAACATCAGCTCTTAAAGATCCTTCTTGCATATTTCCATCGCAAGTTCCAAGATATCTCATAATCGATCTAAGTTTTTTGATGTATAAGTTTACTTCCTCTGGTGACCTTAGGTCTGGTTTGCTTACTATTTCCATAAGAGCAACTCCAGATCTATTTAAGTCTACGAGAGTATTTTGGGGATCAATGTCATGAATACTTTTTCCTGCATCTTGCTCTAAATGTAACCTTTCAATACCAACTTTTTTTTCTCCATCCGGTAAATCTAATAAGATTGAACCTTCACCAACTATTGGATCTTTGTATTGAGAAATTTGATATCCCTGTGGTAAATCAGCATAAAAATAGTTTTTCCTATCAAAAATTGATTTTTTATTTATCGCTGCATTAAGACCTATGCCTGTCTTTACAGCTTGCTTGATACAAAATTCATTTATTACTGGTAGCATTCCAGGAAATGCAGCATCTACCAAACTCACTTGAGTGTTAGGTTCCGCACCAAAGTTTGTAGGAGAGTCAGAAAATAGTTTCGATTTTGAAAGAACTTGAGCATGAACTTCTAAGCCAATTATAACTTCGTATTCTGAGTTACCTCTCTTTATTAAATATTCTTTATTTTTACTCATTAAATCCACCAATCTTGCAAATTATTTTTGAAACTTAATTCTTTTTCCATTGAATATGAAATATCTAATAAATTCTGCTCTTCAAATGCTTTGCCTATTAGTTGTAAGCCTAAAGGATAATTATTTTTATCTTTACCTGCTGGAATAGATATAGCTGGCAGTCCAGACAAATTGACTGGTACTGTAAAGATATCATTCAGATACATTGATACAGGATCATCAGTTTTATCACCAATCTTGAAGGCTGAACTAGGTGTGGAAGGAGTTAAAATTGCATCTACAGATTTATAAGCTTCATCAAAATCATTTTTGATTAATCTTCTAATTTTTTGTGCTTTTAAATAATAAGCGTCGTAATAACCAGATGACAGAACATATGTTCCAATCATTATTCTTCTTTTCACTTCATCACCAAAACCTTCTGATCTTGTATTTTCATACATACTGATCAAATTTTCTCCCTCAGAACGATATCCATACTTCACTCCATCATACCTAGCTAAGTTAGAAGATGCTTCAGCTGGTGCAACTATATAATAAGCAGGCAATGCGTACTTTGTGTGAGGTAAAGATATATCAATAATTTTAGCTCCTAATTTTTTTAATAAAGTAATTCCATCTTGCCACAAACTTTCAATCTCCTTAGCCATGCCATCAACCCTATACTCTTTTGGAATACCAATTTTTTTTCCTTTAATATTAGAACTTAACGATTTAAAGTAATCACCTCTCTTAAAATTTACGGAAGTTGAATCTTTAGTATCATATTTGCTTATTACATCTAACATTAATGCAGCATCTGACACATCCTGGGTCATCGGTCCTGCTTGATCTAACGAAGAAGCAAATGCAACAATACCATATCGAGAACAACTGCCATATGTTGGTTTCAAACCCACAGTGCCAGTAAAAGACGCTGGTTGTCTTATTGAACCTCCAGTATCAGTTCCAATAGTTGTTGGTGTCAATTTAGCTGCAAGTGCTGAGGCTGATCCACCTGATGACCCACCTGGCACAACTTTTTTACCAACTGGACTTTCAACATTACCGAAGAAACTAGTTTCATTTGATGAACCCATTGCAAACTCATCACAATTAAGTTTTCCAAGTAAAATAGCCCCTTCATCCCATAAATGCTGGGTTACAGTGGACTCGTAACTAGGAATAAAATTTGAAAGTATTTTACTTCCAGCTGTTGTCTTTAAATTATTAGTACAAAAAAGATCTTTAACTGCAATAGGTATTCCAGGAAGTTTGTAATCAAAGTTTCCCTTTTCATCAAATTTTTTAGCTTTTTCAATAGCATTTTCAAAATCGGTAGTTATGTATGTATTTAAATCTTTTGATTTTTCAGCTCTTGCAATATATGCGTTTGTAATTTCTTGAGAAGATAATTCTTTTTTTTTAATTTTATTGATTAAAGCTGATAAAGTAAGATTTATTATATCACTCATTCTACAACCTTTGGTACTACAAAAAAATCTTTATTTTCATCCGGTGAATTTTTTAAGATTTGTTCTCTAATATTTTTTGTTTTGACCTCATCACCTCTTAATTTCAATGATGTTTCTACAATTGAAGTCAGTGGGTCAACTTTTTTAGTATCGACTTTATTTAGCGCTTCGATAAATTCAAAAATAGAATTTAGATCTTTTTCTAGTTCTTTTGCTTTTTTATCATCTATGGAAATTCTTGATAATTTTGCTATATGTTTAATTGTTTTAAGATCTATGCTCATATGATAATTAAATTTAAAGGAAAAATATCATTATATAAGAAAAAAACAATATGATCACTTTAAAGGAACTCAAGTCTAAAATTGATAAAAACGCAAGGTTAATTGGTTTAGATCTTGGAAAAAAGAGAATTGGTGTTTCAATTTGTGATCATAAACGAATTATAGCGACTCCTTTTAAAACTATAGAATATGTTGATCATGAAAATTTTATTGCTGAACTATTAGAAATAATTGATCAAGAAAATATAAAGGCTATTGTTGTAGGAAATCCATTGAATATGGATGGAAGCAAAGGCCCCTCTTCTCAATCGGCTTTAGACAAAGCTAAGATGATTGAGAATAGAACAAATACACCTGTGACTTTATGGGATGAAAGATTGTCAACTGTAGGTGCCTTTAAGATATCAAGTCAATTAGACATTAATGTATCCAAAAGAGTTCAAAAAATAGATGAAAATGCAGCAACGTTTATATTGCAGGGAGCGATTGAATTCTTAAATAATTAAGCTTGCAATATCAATGCTTTGAAGCTATAGAGTTGGTTTTAATGGCTATAAACAATGACGCTATTAAAATTTCACAAAAGCACCTACTAGGTATCCAAGATCTTTCTATTTCAGATGTAAAACTTATCTTAGGTGAAGCGAAGAAATTTATTTCACTTAATAAGAGTAAAAACAAAAAGTTAGATATTCTCAGAGGAAAAACTCAAATAAATCTTTTTTTTGAGCCTTCAACGAGAACGCAAAGTTCTTTTGAATTAGCTGGAAAAAGACTTGGGGCAGATGTGATGTCAATGAATATAACTAATTCTGCTATTAAAAAAGGTGAAACATTAATCGACACTGCAATGACACTAAATGCAATGCATCCAGATATAATTGTAGTAAGACATCAAGATAGTGGTGCGTCAAATCTTCTTTCACAGAAAGTAAATTGTTCAGTTTTAAATGCTGGTGATGGTAGACGTGAACATCCAACACAAGCTTTACTTGATGCGCTCACAATAATCGAAAAAAAGAAAAAAATCGAAGGTTTGCGAGTTGCTATTTGTGGAGATATTTTACACTCAAGAGTAGCTAGATCAAATATTTTTTTATTAAACATGTTAGGTGCTGAGGTAAATATAGTTGCTCCAACAAATCTCATGCCAAAAGATATTGAAAAATTTGGAGTTAAAACATTTTCAAATATGAAAGAAGGTGTGAAAGATTGTGATATAGTTATGATGCTAAGGTTACAAAATGAGAGGATGAGTAGTTCATTTTTGTCATCAAATAGAGAGTATTATGAGTATTATGGCTTAACTCCTGACAAACTAGAAAAAGCAAAGAAAGATGCAATAATAATGCATCCAGGACCAATGAATAGAGGTATTGAAATTGATACCAAACTTGCTGACGATATAAATAAAAGCGTAATCAAAGAACAGGTTGAGTTAGGTGTTGCTGTAAGAATGGCCTGTTTAAAAATTTTTTGTGAAAAATGAAGAAACAATATTTTCTAAATGCAAACATAGTTGATCCAGCTAATTCTATAGA
>CACHYX010000025.1 GCA_902584225.1 uncultured Pelagibacteraceae bacterium | reverse complement strand
AGATAAAGGATCAAAGTTTCATATAAATGGAAAAGAAGTAAGGGCAAAAGATGCTCAAATGTTTTTTGCTGACCTTTCAACTGGGGCTCACTCTCCATCATTAATAAGCCAAGGTAGAATTGGATCGTTAGTTACAGCAAAACCAAGTGATAGACGAGCAATACTTGAGGAGGCAGCGGGAATTTCTGGTTTACATGCTAGAAGACATGAAGCTGAGGTAAGGTTAAATGCTGCAGAAAATAATTTAAAAAGAGCGGATGAATTAAGAAGACAACAAGAGAAACAATTAGCAAATTTACAAAAACAAGCAGAAGAAGCTGGAAAATATAAGATGATTTCAGAAGAAATAAAAAAAATTGAAGCAGGTTTATATTTTCTAAAATTACAGGAGATAGATAAAGAAATTACTTTAGAAAAAGAAATTAATAAAGACTCTGATCAAGAATTTGAAAACATTACAAATAAAATTAATGAAATTGAAAAAAATATAGAAAGTGAAAGTGCAACAAACACCCCAATCAAAGAGAAAAATTTTGAAATACTTTCTAAAATCCAAAGATTAAACTTGGAACTTAAAAGTTTGGATGAGGAAAATGATAGAATACAAAGAGAGATTGAAAATTTTAAAAATAGTCTTATTGAAATAGATAATGATTTAGATAGAGAAAAAAGTATTACGATTGATGCTAATTCAAATGAAAAAAGACTAAAAGAGGAAAAAAGTGATTTAATCAATATTGATACAAAATATTACGATACTGAAAAAAAATCTAATGATGATCTTTTTTCTGTAAAGGATAAACTTAAAAACAATCTTGAAAACGTAAAGACTTTAATCAGTCAGAACCAAAATAATGATGCTTTAAAAGCTATTGAAGAATGTAAAAACATTATTGAAGAATATGCCGAAAGCTATAGCAAAAACCAAAACATAAAAAATGACTCAATTAAAAGAAAAGAAAGAATAAAAATTATTGATACTGAAATTGAAAGTTGGAAAAACCTACTTGAAAACTCCGACAAATCAATAAAACAACTTAATGAAAGAAGACAAAAATCATCTAGTCGATTAAATCTTTTAGAAAATAAACCAAACACTCAAGCAGAAAAAAAAGGTCAACTAACTGAAAATTTAAGACTTTCTGAAATTGAGAAAGAAGAAAATGAAAAATTAATTGAAATATCAGATAAAAAATCAAACGCCTTAAATCTTGAGCTTTCAGAGATCAGAGAAAATTCTATAGAAATCAGAGAAAGAAAAGCGAGTTCAACAGCAACAATCGATGGTCTATCAAAAAGAAGAATTGATTTGCTAGAGAGAATTGAAAATGAATTAGATCTTGCAGAAAAAGATGTTTTTGAATTCTCAAACTTGACAGATCAAAGTGATCTCCCGGACGCACTCACACAAGAAGAATTGCTTGATGAAAAGAAAAGAGAGAGAGACAAACTAGGATCAGTAAATCTAAGAGCAGATGAAGAAACAAGTAAATACGAGATTGAAATTAAAAAAATGGAAAAAGATCGATCAGATTTAGTTACAGCCATTGTTAAACTAAAGGAAAGCATTAATGAACTTAATCAAAAAGGTCGAGAAAGACTTCTTGAGGCTTTTGAAAAGGTTAATAGAAAGTTTAATGAAGTTTATACAAAATTATTTAATGGTGGAAGTGCGAAACTAGAATTAGTTGACTCTGATGATCCACTTGATGCAGGTTTAGAAATGTTGGTAAGTCCTCCAGGAAAAAGACTTCAGTCAATAACTCTTCTTTCAGGTGGAGAGCAAGCACTGACTGCTTTATCTTTAATATTTGCAGTTTTCTTAACCAACCCTTCGCCAATATGTGTTCTAGATGAAGTAGATGCACCTTTAGATGACGCGAACGTTACTCGTTTTTGTAATCTTTTGGATGAACTCATAAAAATTACTAAAACAAAATTTATTATTGTTACCCATCACGCACTTACGATGTCAAAAATGAATAGACTTTACGGTGTAACCATGCCAGAGAAAGGCATAAGCCAGCTAGTTTCAGTTGACCTTGAAAAAGCTGAGAGCATGGTTGCCTAGATGGGTAAAGAACAGCTTAAAGATCGCCTAAAAAATGCACGTAAAAAGTTAAAAGTAGAAAAAGAAAATACCCAAACATCTAATATTGGACAAGCTTTCAAATTGAGCACTGAATTAGTGGCGGCTGTATTAGTAGGGACAATTATAGGGTTTATTTTAGATAATTGGTTTGATACTAAACCATGGTTAATAATAGTATTTTTTTTTGTTGGTGTAGTTGCGGGTATATTAAATGTAATTAGGTCAGCAAAAAAACTACAGAATTGATTTTATGGCAGCAAATCCAATGTACCAATTTAACGTTTATAGAATTGGTCCAGAAATTAAAATAGGTGAAATTGATTTATCCTTTACTAATGCAAGTTTATTTATGGTCATAAGCTCATTAGCAATATTAATAATTTTTAATTTAGGTGCACAAAAGAAAAATATAATTCCTGATAAAATACAATTGCTCTCAGAACTTAGTTATACATTTGTGTCTAAAATGATAAGCGATACAGCTGGTTCGAAAGCTAAACCATATTTTTCATTTATATTTTCACTTTTTATGTTTGTTCTTTTTTGTAACATGTTCGGTATGATCCCCTACTCTTTTACAGTAACGAGCCACATAATTGTGACATTTGTTTTGGCAGCATTTATTTTCATTGGGGTGACAATAATCGGATTTATTAAACATGGATTTGGCTATTTAAAACTTTTTGTACCCAGCGGAGTACCAGCTGTCTTGTTACCACTAATAGTAGTTATAGAAATTATTTCTTATTTAAGTAGACCCATCAGTTTATCTGTAAGATTGTTTGCAAATATGATGGCGGGACATACAATGATGAAAGTATTCGGAGGCTTTGTAGTAAGTCTTGGAATTGTCGGTGGATGGCTTCCACTGAGTTTTTCAGTTGCATTAACAGGTTTGGAGATATTAGTTGCTTTTCTTCAAGCTTATGTTTTTGCAATTTTAACATGCATTTATTTAAATGATGCATTAAATTTACACCATTAATCATAAGGAGGATCATATGGAGTTAGAAGCAGCAAAAATGATTGGAGCAGGATTAGCGGCAATTGCTCTAGCAGGAGCAGGAGTAGGAATAGGTATTATTTTTGGTAACTATCTATCTGGCGCTATGAGAAATCCATCTGCAGCTCAAAAACAATTTCCAAATTTACTTTTAGGTTTCGCATTAGCTGAGGCCACTGGGTTGTTTGGACTTGTTGTAGCTTTGATAATTTTATTTGCTTTTTAAAGTATTGTGAAAAAAAATTATTTTACTTAATATTTTTTATTTCTCGTTCTGCACTGTAGCAGTGAAAAGTGCAGAAAAAGGAGGAATGCCTCAATTGGATCCTGAATTTTGGGTATCGCAAATTTTTTGGTTAACCATAACTTTCGGTACCCTTTTTTTAGTCCTTTCTAAATTTATCTTGCCTAGAATAAGTAAAAACCTAGAACAGAGAAGATTGCAAATTTTAGAAAATATTGAGACAGCTGAAAAGCAAAGAGAACAAAGTGAAAAAAATCTCGAAGAATTTGATGAGATAATTTTGAAAAGTAAAAACAAAGCTAAAGAAGTAATGTTAGCCGCAAGAGAGAAGGTTGTCTCTGAAATAACCAAAAAAAAAATGAAACTTGATGAAGACTTAAATTTAGAAATTCAAAATGTTGAAAAAGAAATAGTCGAATCAAAACTATCTTCACCAAAAAAGATAAATTCAATAGCTTCTAATATAACCAACGAAGTCATAAAAAGATTAATTGGAACTGATGTAAATGAAAGCAGTGTTTCTGCTTTAGTTGAAGAAGAACTTAAAAAATTGAGCAGGAGCACAAATGGAATTTGATTCAACTTTTTGGGTAGCTATATCTTTTGTTATTTTTTTTTGGAGTTCTAATTTATTTCAAGATCCCAAGAAAAATAAATGAGGCTTTAGACACAAAGATCTCTGAGATAAAAAATGAATTAGATGAAAGTGAAAAGTTAAGAATAGAAACAAAAAAATTATTAGAGGACTCTCAATCAAAATTAAGCTCAGCCGTGAAGGAAAGTAAAAAAATTATAGATCAAGCAAGAAATGACTCTGAAAAAATGGTGAGTGAATTAGAGCTTAAGTTTGAGAATTCGGCTAAAATTAAAAAAGAACTATCTTTAAGCAGAATTAAACAAATTAAGGATGAAGCTGTTAGAGAAATTAAAAATACCTCAGTTGATGTTGCATTCTCTGCTTCAGAAAATTTAATTAAGAATTCTATTGAAAAATCAAAGCTCGACAATTTATTTCAAAAAAATTTAGAAGATGCTAAAGATGCTTTGAAAAAAGCTGGCTCAAATTAAAATAAATTCTTACATTTTTAGAAAAAAAATATAAGTTATTGTTATGAAATCCATAGTCATAGGTTCAGGTTTTGGTGGTATATCTGCAGCTCTTAGGCTTAGAGCAAAAGGCCACGAGGTAACCTTAATTGAAAAACAAAATGATTTAGGTGGTAGAGCAAGAATTTTTAGAAAGAATGGGTTTTCATTTGATGCTGGACCGACAGTAATTACCGCACCTTATCTGATATATGAGTTGTTCGAACTATTTGGAAAAGATCCAAAAGACTATTTAAATATAAAACCTCTAGATATTTGGTATCAATTCGTTTTTGAAGATGGAACAAAATTCAATTACTCAGGAAATGAAGAAGAAATGGAAAAGCAAATATCTGCAATTTCTCCAGATGATTTGAAAGGTTATATCAAATTAGTAAATTTCACTAAAAAAATTTTTGAAAAGGGGTATCTAGAACTTTCAGATGTTCCCTTTACGAAACCTTTTTTCATGATGAAACAAATTCCATCTTTATTAAAATTAAAAAGTTATAAATCTGTTTATTCTCTTGTGTCCTCATATGTTAAACACGAAAAACTAAGAAGAATTCTTAGCATGCATCCTCTACTTGTGGGTGGTAATCCTTTCACAACAACTTCGATTTATGGCTTAATATTATATTTAGAAAAGAAATGGGGAATTCATTATTCGATGGGGGGAACTGGAAATATTATTAAGGGTCTTGAAACATTAATGAATGAGGAAAATATAAAGATAAAAAAAGGATTTGAGGTAAACAAAATTATTTCAAATGGAAAAACAATAAAAGGTATTCGATTAGCAAATGGTGATGAAATTTCTGCAAATAATGTGGTTTGTAATGCTGATCCGCCCGACGTCTATGAGAGATTATTAAATAAGAAAGACCTGAATTTTTTTTTCAACCTTAAGAGAAAAAGAATGGATTATTCAATGGGTTTATTTGTTTATTATTTTGGAACTAAAAAAGTTTATAAGGATGTCGCTCACCACACAATTAAATTTGGTAACAAATATAAAGAACATTTGGATGATATTTTTGATAAAAAGAAACTTAACGATGATATTAGCTATTATCTACATCGACCTACAGCAACAGATAATTCGATGGCACCAGATGGATGTGATTGTTTTTATGTTCTAGTTCCAGTCCCTAATAATCAGTCAGATATAAATTGGTCGGTAAGTGGTGAAAAAATTAAAAATTTAGTAATTGATAAAATGGAAAAGGATTTGCTTCCAAATTTAAGAGAAAACATAATAGAGGATTTCTACTTAACACCCGATTACTTTGAAAAAGATCTTAACACAAAATTTGGATCAGGCTTTTCAATTCAACCAAAATTTACACAGTCTGCTTATTTTAGATTTCATAATAAGTCAGAAATTTATGATGGACTATATTTTGTGGGTGCTGGAACACATCCTGGTGCTGGTGTGCCTGGAGTTTTATCATCAGCAAAAGTTTTAGATAAAATTCTTTAATGGTGAATAATCTTTTATCAATTCATGCAAAGTCTTTTAGCTGGGCTGGATTTTTCTTGCCTAGCGATGTTTATAAAAATGGATCTGACCTATATGATTTTTGTAGAATATTAGACGATATTGCTGATGAAGAAATATCTTTAGAGATTAAAAAGAAGAAATTCCTTACCTATAAAAATGACTTTATTAACCGCAACTTCGAAAACGATAGTATCAAAAAGATACATCGCATTATTAAAGACTTCGATGTATCAGAAAAAATTGTTCTCGATCTTTTTGATGGCATTGAGTCTGATTTAAAAGAAAAAATAGAATTTAAATCTAAAAGAGAGCTGCTAGTATATTCTTATAGAGTAGCTGGAACAGTAGGTTTGATGATGGCAAAAATTCTTAAAGTAAAATCTAAAACAGCTCTGAAATCTGCAATTGATCTAGGGATAGCGATGCAGCTTACAAATATTTCTAGAGATGTAATAGAAGATAGAAAGAAAAACAGAGAATATATTAAGCATGACCTTTCAAATATAAAAAATACAATTACTAATGCAGATTTATTTTATAATAGTTGTTTTAATTCAATTAGAGAAATTCCAATTAGGTGCCGTTTCGCTATTCTAGTCGCTCGCAGAGTTTATAGAGAGATTGGCTATAAAATCATTAAAAAAGGAGACATTGAGGAATATAATAGATCTGGAAAAATTTATGTTACTAAAACTGGCAAAATCGTTCAAACTATTATGAGTGTTTTTGATTTTTTTAGATTATTATTTATTCAATCAGATAATTATTACAGAAATGAAGAGCATAATGAAATTGTTTTAGAAATTAACTTAGATGAAAGAATTTGATTATACAATAATTGGTGGCGGTTGCGCTGGCCTCTCCTTAGCTTACGAGCTTGAAATTAATAACAAGTTAAGTGACAAAACCTTAGCTATTATTGAGCCAAGAACAGAATACCAAAGAGATAAAACATGGTCTTTTTGGAAAACATTTCCCCATAATTTCGAAGATTGTGTAATTAAAAGTTGGGATTCTTTTTCAATTAATATTCCCAATAAATCAAAACAAATTGAATGTGAAAGTCTACCTTATCAATCTATTGATAGTGGTCTATTTTACAAAAAAACTTTGAACAAACTTAAAGCAAATAAAAATA
>CACHYX010000024.1 GCA_902584225.1 uncultured Pelagibacteraceae bacterium | reverse complement strand
AAAGAAATATCAAGATTAGTGAGAAATAATGAAACTATTTATGACATGTATGCAGACAAAACAGAAAAGAAATTTGCTGAAAAAAAAAGAAAATTAAGTTTATATCCTAAAGATAAATTACCACAATACGTTCAGAATCATGAAAGTAAGTTTAAGGATTGGCTTGATTGAACTAATACTGAATGGGTTCAGGGTCTATTGATCTCCATAAATACCACGTTGCAACGGAGCAGTAAGGACTAAATCTTTTTTTTAATAATGATACAAATTTTTCAGGTGGTAGATATTTTTTTTTATAATTTTTTGATATAGCTCTTAAAAGGCCAATATCTTGAATTGGCCAAATATTTGATCTATTGTATGTGAATAATAAGATCATCTCAGCTGACCATCTTCCTATTTGTCTCAACTGTGATAAATAATTTATAGCCTCCTCATCAGACATCTTATGAATTAATTTAGGGTTAAAAGTTTTTTCAATCGTTTGCTTGGCTAAACTCTTTATGCCTAATACTTTCTGTCTGCTTAATCCACAGCTTTTCAATTGAGCAAAGGTCAACTTGGATACTGTTTTTGCATTAATTTTATTTTTACATTTCTTTTTAAATTTTAAAAAAACTGAATTCGCTGCTGCAACGCTAATTTGTTGTCCAATTATACTTTTGCATAGCGAAAAAAAAATATCTCGTCTTGTAGTTAAAATAGTTTCTGAGGGACTTTCATAACTTTTAATTAACTTAGAAATAGCTTCATCTTTTTTGGATAAATATTTTTTTGCCTTATTCCAATATTTAGGTACTTTAGTCATTAATTGGTCTAGATGTTATGATTTTTTTCTTATAAATCTCTCTCCTAAAAATTATAAGCGTGGAAACAATTACCAATAAAGCTCCGATTAGTGTTTTAAACAAAGGTATCTCGTCCCAAATGAAATATCCAAATATAATAGCAAAAACTAAAGCCAAATATTTGAGTGGAGTTACTAAAGAAACTTCTGAAAATTTATATGATTGACTTAACCATAAGTTTGCAGCACCCCCAAAAATACCTATTAATGATAAAAGTATAAAATGATTTAAAGTAGGCATAATCCAACCTTGAGGAATAGTAAAAAAACTTAATAATAAAATTGCTAAAGAAAAATAAAAAGAAATCAACCATACTGGTTCAGTTGTTGACAGTTGTCTAATAGTTATAGCTACATAGGAGAGACCTAAACAAAATATAATTGGAAAAATATAATAAATATTTAATTCAGTGATCCCAGGTTCTGTAATAATAAGAATTCCAAAAAAGCCTATGATGACTGCTAACCACCTAAAAATTCCAACTTTTTCATTTAGTAAAAAAATAGACAATATTGTTGTGAATATTGGAGCAGCAAAAGATATACTCACAACAGTTGCTAATGGCAGCTGTCTTAAAGCAATAAATATTGCAATTAGTGCTATGAGTCCTGAGCCGCACCTTAAAGCATGTAATCCTGGCCGTTTAGTTTTATAAAAATTATGAAATCTTTCTCTTGGGATTATAAATAAATAAAAGATTATTCCAAAGAAGCCCCTAAAAAACAAAACCTGACCAATTGGATAATCGACAGACCACTTTACAATTAAATCCATTAATGAAAATGCACAAACAGAGAGAAACATGTACAAAAAGCCTAATTGATTTTTAGAAAGCATAAGTTTAACTTAGTTATATAATTAAAATAATCAATGGAAATAGCAGTTTTAGCTTGTGGATGTTTTTGGGGACCTGAAAAAAAATTTGGTGATCTCGATGGAGTTTATAAAACTGAAGTAGGTTATTGTGGTGGCAAAACTGAAAACACAACTTACAAAGAAGTTTGCTCTGGTGAAACAAATCATGCTGAAGTCGTAAAAATAAATTTTGATCCAAAAATTATTACTTATGAAGAAATTTTAAATTTTTTTTTTAAAATTCATGATCCAACTACTTTAAATTCTCAAGGTCCAGATTTTGGAACTCAGTACAGAAGTGAAATTTTTTATTTAAACACAAAACAAAAAGAAATTGCTGAAAAGGTCTTAAAATTAAAAAATGATGATTTTTCAGGAAAAATTGTAACTAAATTATCTTTGCTAAAAAATTATTGTATAGCTGAGGAATACCATCAAAAATATTTGGACAAGAAATTTTAGATGAGTTTAGTCACGACAGATTGGGTTCTCGATAATTTAAACAGTCTAAAAATAATAGATGCTACTTGGCACATGCCAGATCAAAAAAGAAATTCTGCTGAAGAATATCGAAATGGTCATATTCCAAACTCAATTTTTTTTGATTTAGATGAAAATTCTGAGAAAGATACAGACCTTCCGCATATGCTTCCAAAACAAGAAGCTTGGGGAAAAATAATGTCCTCCTTAGGAATAAATAATAATGATGATATTCTCATATATGACAACTCTGATTTAAAAAGTTCATGTAGGTTATGGTTTAGTCTTTTATATTTTGGTCATGAAGAAAAAAAAATACACATTTTAAATGGTGGATTAAAAAAATGGATTTTTGAAAATAAACCTATTACTAAACTTACGACAGAAATTATTGAAAGTAATTATGTTGCAAATGAAAAAGAAAATTTAGTAGTAAGCTTTGATCAAATCAAAAAGAATATTTTAAGCAAGAGTTTTAATGTTATTGATGCAAGAAGCCTTGAAAGATTTCAGGGAAAGGTATCTGAGCCGAGGAAAGGTTTAAGAAGTGGAAATATTCAAAACTCTTTTTGCTTACCATTTAATCAATGTATAAATCAAAAAACTGGGGAGTTCAAAAATCTGGAAGAATTAAGAGAACTTTTCAATCAAAATGAAAATATAGAAAAAAGATTAGATCAAGTTTTTACTTGCGGATCTGGTGTTACCGCCGCAGTCCTAGCTTATGCCTATAAAATGGTAAATAAAGATTATATTCCAAAAATTTATGATGGTTCTTGGAGTGAATATGGTAAATATCCAGCATGAAAACTTCAAAAAAAATTACCATATTTTTAATAATATTGGCAATTGTCATTGCTTCAGTGATAGTAGCAAGGCACTTTGTTGGAAAACATTTTCAAAAGAAATTTTCTAAATATCCACCGCCAGGAGTAATTGTTGAGGTTGTTCAATCATCCAATTTTTTTGACAGTATTGAAACATTTGGAACTGCTCTATCCAAAAAAAATAAGAATTTTAGAGTTAAAAAAAGTGAAATACTTGATGAAAAAATTTTTATTGGAAAAGTATTTAATGAGGGTGAAGTTTTATTAAGAACAAAAAATGAAATTATCATTGCTCCTTTTAAAGGTGTTTTGGGAAAAAGAGAAATTGCACAAGGTGTTTTGGGAACTGAGTCTTTTATTCTCACTTTAGATGACACCTCATCAATTATTCTAAATATCAAGGTTCCCGAGATTTATCTTAAAATTTTAAAACCAGGTCTTGTTTCTGAAGTAAGATCAGATGCTTTTGATAAAATATTTTATGGTAAGATAGACTCTGTGAGTTCTCGGGTAGATCCTAGTACAAGATCAGTACTCGCAAGTATTACAGTGAACAACAAAGATTTAGAATTAGTCCCAGGGATGCTTTTAGATATACAAATTATTTATAATGAAACTCAAGAAATAGGAGTTCCTGAAAACTCATTATTGATACAGGGTGATACAGCTTTTGCTTATAAAGTTTTAGAGGATAATTCTATTGAGAAAGTTGAAGTAAAAATTGGAAAAAGAAATTATGGAAAAGTTTCTATTCTTGATGGTTTGTCTGTGGGTGATAAGATAGTAAAAGAGGGAATTTCAAAAGTAAGAGATAAAATCAAAATTAAAATCATTAATTAAAAAATGTTCTTAACAGACTTATCAATCAAACGACCAGTCGTCTCAATGGTGATGAGTATGGTCATGGTTATGTTTGGTATTTTAGTTTTTTTTGAAATACCAACTAATGAATTACCAGATATTGACCGACCAGTAGTATCAGTTCAGACTGATTACAAAGGGGCTTCAGCTGAGGTTATTGATTCTCAGATAACACAAAAGATTGAAGATTTTATCGGAGGCACTCCTGGTCTCGTTTCAATTGACTCTATGAGTGAAGATGAAAGATCAAGAATTGATATGACCTTCAAAGATAATCTTGATATTGACGATGTTGCCAACGATGTGAGAAGTGCAATCTCAAGAGTAGTGGATAATTTACCAAAAGAGGCTAGCGCACCAGAGATTTTTAAACAATCAGCAGGTTTTAGAACAACAATGTGGCTAAGTTTTAGTTCAGATTTTATGAGTGATTTAGAACTTACTGATTTTGCTGATCGGTACCTGGTAGATTATTTCTCAACTGTAGAAGGAGTTGGACGTGTTAGATTAGGTGGTGAAAGGGAGCTGTCTGTAAGAGTGTGGTTGGACCCACTTTCATTAGCCGCTAGAAATTTAACAACTCAAGATGTTGAACAAGTTTTAAATTCAGAAAACTTAGAATTTCCTGCAGGTCGAATAGAGTCAAAAGATGTAGATCTTTCAATTAAACTTGAAAACGCTTATGAAAATTTAGACTCTTATAAAAAACTACCTTTGAAGAAGGCAATTGATGGTTCTGTAACAACTTTGGAAGATGTTTCTAGAATTGAATTTGGTCCAGTCTCTACAAGAACTCTATTTAAAGGAAATGGAAAAAAGGTTGTAGGTATTGGTATTTATCAAAACTCAGATGCAAACACAATCGCGGTAGCTACAAAAGTAAAAAAGAAAATTAAAGAAGTACAAAGTTCTATACCTGATGGATCTACATTAGAGGTTTCTTTTGATAGATCGAATTATGTCTCAAATGCAATTAAAGAGGTTTACAAAACATTATTTGTGGCACTAATTTTAGTCACGCTCATTATTTATCTTTTTTTGGGTAACATCAGAGCTTTAGTAGTACCAATTGTAGCTTTGCCAGTTTCTTTAATATCAACTTTTTTAGCAATTTATTTTTTTGGTTTTTCAATAAATCTCTTCACTCTTATGGCATTAGTGCTTGCAATAGGAATCGTGGTGGACGATGCAATTGTTATGTTGGAAAATATATACAGAAGAGTTGAGAAAGGTGAGAGTTCATTAGTTGCTGCATATAAAGGATCGCGACAAGTATCTTTTGCAATTATAGCAACCACTTTAGTTCTTGTTGCTGTATTCATACCTTTAATTTTTATAGAGGGCTTAGCTGGAGTATTGTATGCTGAAACGGCTGTTACTTTAAGTTTTGCGGTGATTATATCAAGTTTTGTAGCATTATCTTTAAGCCCAATGATTGCAAGTAAAGTTCTAGACGCAAAGTCCAAAAGAAATAAATTTACTCTTAAGTTTGAAAAAAAATTAAATAATTTTAAAGATTTTTATATTTACACTCTTAAATATTGGATACTAAAGAAAAAAAGCATAATCACTTTTTTAATATCCACTTTAATTTTATGCATTGGTTTATTCATTTATATTCCAAAACAACTTATACCAAAAGAAGATAGAGGAGCGTTCTTTGTAATAGTGAAGGCTCCTCAAAGTTCAGGATTTGAATTCACTTCCTCTAAAACTCAGGATATAGAAAAATTGTTATTGCCAAAAGTAGGGCAAGGTGAATACAGAAGACTTATTTTAAGAGTGCCAGGTTTTGGAAAAAGTAGCAAACAAGTAAATTCAGCTTTTATAATTGTATTATTGGAGGATTGGAAAAAAAGAGACAGAAAAGGTAACAGAATAATGATGGAGTCATTTAGAGAAATTTCAAAAGTTCCAGGTGTTTTATCATTTCCTGTTATGCCTCAGGGAATAAGAACCGGTGGTGTAGAGAAACCAGTCCAATTTGTAATACTAGGTAATACCTATGATGAACTTATTGAGTGGAAAGAGATTATTAAAAGACAGGCAAGAAAAAATAATAATTTAGCTAATATCGAAGATGATTTTGAATTAAATAAACCAATCATAAATGTAAAGATCGATCAAAAAAAAGCATCAGATCTTGGCGTATCTACTTCAGAAATAGGTCGAACAATTGAAACTATCTTTGGCTCCAGAAGTGTCACAAAATTTACAAAGGATGGTAAAGAATATTCAATAATCCTGCAGGGAGATATTAAAAATAGAAATGAACCTTCAAGTTTAAATAAAGTTTATGTTAGATCAAAAAACTCTGGTCAATTAATTGCTTTATCAAACTTAGTGACAATTAATGAAAGAGGAACTGCTCCATTTCTATCAAGATATAATAGACAAAAAGCAGTTACCATTTCTGCAAATATTGTAGGGGATTATACCCTTCAGAATGCGTTATCTTTTTTAGAAAAAGTTGTTGAAGAAAATACACCTGATGCCAGAATTGATTTCAAGGGGGAGAGTGAGCAACTAAAAGAAATAAGTTTTCAGATCTATGTAATATTCTTTTTAGCGTTAGTGACAGCATATCTTGTGATGGCTGCTCAGTTTGAGAGTTTTATCCATCCATTCACCATAATGTTAACAGTGCCGTTGGCAATATTTGGTGGAATAATAGGTCTATTGCTCGTCGGCAGCTCAATTAACGTTTATAGTCAGGTTGCTTTAATAATACTAATTGGATTAGCAACAAAAAACGGAATATTGATTGTTGAATTTGCAAATCAGTTAAGAGATGAAGGGAAAAATCAATTAACCGCAATTTTGGAATCGTCAGCACTAAGATTAAGACCAATCTTAATGACTTCTATATCTACCATTATTGGAGTTCTGCCATTGGTAATAAGTAGTGGCCCAGGTGAGGCGAGTAGATTATCTGTTGGTATTACTATATTTGCTGGAATGATATTTTCGACCTTTTTTACACTTTATGTAGTTCCAATAATTTATTTATTATTAGGAAAGAATACAAAAAGTATAAATCATATTGAAAAAGAGTTAGAAAAGGAACTTAATCAATAAACAATAAATTTTTTCCTATTAAGCTTTTTTTTACATTTTATAAGCTGAGTTTTATATTGATCTGAATATTTTTTTACTTTTTTTGCATAAGAAATTACCTTTTCATTTTTTTTATAATTTTTATAATTTCCCCATCCTTCGTGATATGCAATATATTGTTTGAATGCATCGTTTTTAGGAATCTTTAAAAGTTTTGATGATTTATTTGTATACCAGCCAATAAAATCGACACTATCTTTAAATCTTGTTCTAAGCGCTAATGGTTTATTCTGTTCCTCCTTATATTGTTTCCATGTTCCCTTTACAGCCTGAGAATATCCAAATGAACTTGATGGTCTTTTAAAAGGAATAATTTTAAAAAGTTTTTGTCGTTTAGGTTTTGCAAGCCAATGGAAATCTGACTCAAATTTAATAAATGCAAGTTGTATGTGCATAGGTGTTCCCCATTTTTCTTCAGTCTTTTTTGCATGTTTATACCAAAAATATCTTTCAGAAAATATTGAGCAACTACTTGATGTATTTTTTGGAATAGATGAACAGCTCAGCAAAAATAAAAAAATTGATAAAGATAAAAAAA
>CACHYX010000023.1 GCA_902584225.1 uncultured Pelagibacteraceae bacterium | reverse complement strand
TTTATTTCTTGTAATATTATGCTCTTTTACAATTCCCTCAGAGTATTGTATCGGCATACTGTAGCCAGCAAACTCAACAAACTTAGCGTTGTGCTTTTTATGTAGTTCGTATAGTGCAGTTTTTTTTATATTCATATTAACTCTCTAACCCCCTCTGTCGTGGTGCCTGAGAGATTTTAGCTCCTTCGGCGAGAATTTGTCTCTTTCCAGAGTTAATACGTACGGTCCTTTTGCCTGAGAGTTTCTGGGGTTTTTGCTCCTTCGGCGCTACTATGTAGTCTCTCCCGTATCAAAGAATATTATCATATTTTTGACAATCGTCATCAAGAAATAGTTTTTTTTTCCAGTTTAATAACATTGTAAAACTGTAGTAATACTGCGAATAATACAATTGACCCCCCAATTAAAACAATAAATGGTGGATTTTCACTCACAAATAACCATGCCCAAAGAGGTCCAAGAATAGCTTCGGTGAGCATTATGATACCAACAATTGCTGAGGGCGTAGTTCTTGCTCCAATTGTTATGAATATAAAACCAAATCCAAGTTGAAAAAAACCTGCTAGAAAACCTAAAAATATATCAAATGAAGAAATGTTAATTTTACCTGCAACAAAATAACCTACCGACATTGCAACTATTCCAGCAATTAATTGTAACGGTATCATGTCTACATCTGGGTATTTTCTAATAATAATAATTAAGATTGCAAATGACACTGGCATAATAAATGCTGCAAAATTTCCAGACATTTGTCCTGGAGACAAAGATCCTCCAACCATTAAAATGATACCAGAGATGGCTAGTACAATTGATATTAAGGTTAACTTTGAAATTTTTTCTTTTAAAAATAAATATCCAAAGATTGCTAGGAAAATTGTTTGAGTTTGAATAATAAAATTAGCATTGGCTACAGTAGTATTGTACATTGCAAAAACATAACCACAAAACCCTGAAGATAAAACTATACCACCGATAAGACCGGGGAAGCCTGATTTCTTAAAAGCATTAAAAACATTTTTTTTATAAGTAATGAGTAAAAAAATTGATACAACTAAAATAAAAAAAAGAGATCTCCAAAAAAGTATCTGCCATAATGTGGCGCCCTCAAAAGATTTTACAATCATTCCTCCAAAACTTAAACTAGTGGCACCAAAAAAAACTAATAGTGGACCCGGTAATCTTGTTATAAAATTCATTTTATTTTATTAATTATATTCTTAGTTTCCATAGTATAAATTTTATATAAATTTTCTGCCTCTGTAAGATTTACAATTTTAAATTTAATTTTATCTCCAGGTGGGCATTGTGCTAACTTGTCATAATCTGCACTTATTACAACAGCAATTTTTGGATAACCACCTATTGTTCCATGATCTGAAAGCATTACTATAGGGTCTCCGTCAGCTGGAACTTGTATTACTCCTTTTCCTAATCCTTCAGACTTGATGTTTGTTTTCTTTAAATTCTTAATTTTAGGTCCACTTAATCTCATTCCCATTCTATCTGTAAGTTTTGAAACAATAAAATCTTTACTTGTGAAATCTTTAATTGAGTCTTCTGAGAAGTAATCAAAGTTTGTACCTTTTATCACTCTTATAAATTCTATTTTTGAGTTTAAGTATTCTAAACTTTTTTCAATTGAGCTTTCAGAAGCATTTAAAATTATTGTTTGTCCAATTTCTATTTTTTTTCCGTCATTAGGACCTACTTCAGCTCTAACAGTTGTCGAATAACTATTACAAAATTTATTAATCTGAAAACCACCTTTTACCGAAAGATAGCCATAGACTGACTTTTCAGTTGATATAATATCAAGACAATCTTTATTATTTAAATTGTAAGTTCTATAACATTCACCTTTTATTTCTGAGTTGTCTTTTTTAATTATCTTAAAATTAACATTACCTGTGATTACAATAGAGGTTTGACTTCCAGAAAATTCGAGTAAGGGTCCTTGGTATGCAAACTCTAATACTGCATCATCCTCTTTATTAGTAATTAATGAGTTAGAAATTAGAAAATTCCTTTTGTCTATTGCTCCACTAAATGGAAGGCCTACGTGATATAAGTTATCTCTTCCTAAATCTTGAAAAGTGGTATTTATACCTGGTCTCAATACTTTAAAACTATTTTTGCTCATTAAATTTTGAATATTCCTTTTTTGAAATTTCGAAGAACTCTACTTCATCGCCTGGATCGATTAATGTTAATTTAGTTGGATCTTTTGTAAAAACTTTTTTAGGCGAGTTACCAATAATATTCCACCCACCTGGACTTTCAAAAGTATAGAGATTACAGAATTGTTCTGTAATACCTACTGAGCCCTTAGGAACTTTGACCCTTGGAGTTTCAAGCCTATCTAATCTAATTTTTTCTTTAATATCACCAAGGAAAGGCATGCCAGCAATAAATCCTGTCATATAACAAAAATATTTTTGAGATATTAATTGATTGACTATCTCTTTTTTTCCTAAGCCCACTTTTTTCTCAACCCTTTCTAGGTCAAGTGCAAACTCATCATCAAAACATACAGGTATCTTTACTATTTTTGTTTTAGCTGCTTGAAGAGTTGAAATATCAAGATTTTCTATGGTATCTTTTACTTTTTTATAGTTTGTAAGTTCTAAATCAAAATAAATTATTAATTTATTATAAGAAGGTGCAATGTTTTTTATGCCAGTAATATTTTTTTTTCTTATATCATTAAAATAATTTATTACTTTTAAATTAGTTTCTTTGTTTACAGAATTGCCAAAATCACAATACAAAGCTGCGTCGCCAAGATTGTATATATTTTTGATCATGCCATGTTATACTTTAACTCATAAATTATGGAAATTAATATTAATTGTGATTTAGGTGAAAAATCTATACACCACTCTAATAAATATGATCCTGAACTATTAGGTATAGTCAATTCTGCAAATATTGCTTGTGGTTATCATGCAGGGGACGAAGATACTATGAGGGAGACTATAAAAATATCAAAAAAAAATGGTGTAAGCATTGGAGCACACCCGTCATTTAATGATCCTGAAAATTTTGGAAGAAAAAGAATTAATCTTTCTTCAGCTGAAATAGAGAAGCTTCTTCAGGATCAATACAACATTCTTCAATCTATTGCACAACAAAACGAAGTCAGTGTATCTCATATTAAGCCTCATGGTGCATTAAATAATATGGCATGTGAGGATATTGAGTTGGCAACGATTATTGCAAAAACAATTTACAAAATTAATAAAGATTTAATTTATTTAGTGCCAACAGGTTCAAAAATGGAGGTGTCAGCCAAAAAATTAGGAATGAAAGTAGCTTGTGAAATTTTTGCAGATAGAAATTATGAAGATGATGGGAACCTAGTCTCAAGAAAGAAAAATACCGCTTTAATAACAGATCCAGTTAAAGCGCAAGAACACGTCCTAAAGATGGTAAAAAACCAAGCGTTAAATTGTCTCTCTGGTAAACAAATTCCTTGTGAAATTGATTCAGTTTGTATACATGGAGATAATCTTTCATCTTTAGATACTGCATTTAAAGTTAGAGAAAATTTAATAAAAAATAATTTAAGTTTGTTGCCATTAGATGAATTACAAAAGTTTAAATGATGTATAAAAAATTTTTAACTGTTTTATTATTTGTTTTAATTACTAGTCCTGTTTTTCCAGCAGGTAGCAGTGGCGGATCTGGTAGTGGTGGAGAAACTAAGCCGGTAAGTCAATACCAAATTGGAGAAAAAATGATAAATAAAGCAAAAAAATTTGAAAAAAAGAATAAAACAGATAAAGCACAAAAACATTATAAAAAAGCTATTGGATATTTATTAAAACATAATAAAAAATTTCCAGCAGACCCCAACACACTAAATTACTTAGGCTTTGCACATAGAAAAATTGGTGATTACGAAAATGCAGAAATATATTATTCGATGGGGCTTGAATTAGATCCTAAGCATGTAGGTATAAACGAATACATGGGGGAATTATTTGTGGTCACTAATAGGCTAGATAAAGCTAAAGAAAGACTTGCCGTTTTAGAAGATTGTAATTGTAAAGAGTATAAAGAACTTAAACTTGTAATAGAGGGCAAGAAAGAGTCTAAATATTAATTTATATTCTGGATCATTTTCTCAGGAAGCCATAAAGCTATTTCAGGAAATATAATAATTATAACTGTTGCCAAAATCATTAAAAGGAAAAGTGGAAAAGCACTCCTTGCTATATATCCCATATCTTTTTCTGCCATCCCTTGTAGAACAAATAAATTAAAGCCGACGGGAGGAGTTATTTGTGCCATCTCAACTACAACAACTAAGAATATCCCAAACCAAATCATATCAAAGCCAGCTTGTCTAATCATAGGCTCAATTATTGCCATTGTTAAAACAACTGCAGATATTCCGTCTAAAAACATTCCAAGAATAATGTAAAATATCATCAACACTATAATTAGTATGTAAGGTGATAGCTGCATTGTATCTATCCAAATTGCTAAATTTCTGGGTAATCCGGTAAAGCCCATGGCTAACGAAAGAAAAGTTGATCCAGCCAGAATAAATCCAATCATACAAGAAGTTTTAGTTGCTCCTAACAAGGATTTTTTAAATGAGTCTATAGTTAAACTTTTTTGAAAAAAAGATAATATTAATGCTCCAACTACACCTAATGAGGCTGCTTCTGTTGCGGTGGCTACACCCGAATAGATAGATCCTATTACAGATATAATTAATAATATTACTGGAATTAGTTTGCCTGATTTTTTTATTTTTTCAATATAAGGTATTTCTTCCGTCAGAATAGGCATTTTATTTTTATTCATCAATGACCAAATAACAACATAAGTCATGAAAATAATGGCAATCATTATTCCTGGAAAAATCCCTGCAATAAAAAGCTTAGCAATAGACTCTTGAACCGTAACACCATAAATTATTAAAATTATAGATGGTGGTATCAACAAACCTAAAGTTCCAGACCCAGCTAAGCTACCAAGTAATATTTTTTCTGGATAATTTCTTTTACGAAGTTCAGGTATGGACATTTTACCTACAGTCGCAACTGTTGCTGCAGAGGAACCTGAAATAGCTGCAAAAATTGCACAGCCAACAATATTTACATGAATAAGTCCTCCAGGAAGCTTTTGCATCCATGGAGAAAGTCCTTCAAAAAGATTTTCGGATAACTTAGTTCTAAATAATATTTCACCCATCCAAACAAATAATGGAAGTGCAGTAAGTGTCCAAGAAGATGACATTCCCCAAATTGTTGTTGCCATTGCATCACCAACTGGTCTTGACGTAAACAATTCCATTGCAATAGCTGAGACACCAATCATACTTAAAGCAACCCATACACCGCTACTTAAAAATAATAATAAAACAGTAATAAAAAAAATTGCTAATATAATTTCAGTCATTTTTAAAAGCCTTAAAAAGATGATGTAAAATACATATAAAAAAGATAAGGGATCCAAAGGCCAAGCTCGTCTGCGGTATCCAAATTAAGATTTCATCAGCCCCTTCGCTTCTTTCTTGGAACTTGTATGAAATGAATAACATTTTACTAAAATAGAAAAAAAGAAATCCAGAAAAGATAGATGAAATAGTCAGACACCAAATTTCAAATATTTTTTTTAACCGACTGCTCATTTTCTCTAAAAACAAAGTAATTCTTATATGGCCACCTTCTGAAAATGTATAAGCGAGTGCAAAAAAAGTCGAGGCGGCCATACAGTATCCTGAATACTCAGACAAACCTCTTATGTAAAAATCAAAAATTCGAGACGATATCCCGATTAAAATAAAAGTTGCAACAAGTACGAGAAATATAGACGCTAAAATACCTGAAAATTTATAAAGTCGATAAAGGAAGTTTTCTATTTTGATTAACATAATTTAAAAAGGCCATCTTATATAAATGGCCTTTTATTTTAAATTGTTAATATTTTGATAAAACAGTTTGTCCTCTTGAACCAGCTTTACTAGCCCATTCTTTAGACATTGTTTGACCGACTTTTTCAAAATGAGATTTTAAAGCAGCGTTAACTTTACCAACAGTCATGCCAGCATCAGCTAAAGCTTTTTTATCATTTTTATTTCCCATTTTAGAAAGCTGCCAACCTTTTCTCTCAGCAACTGCTGCTTCTTTCATGATTAAATCTTGAGTCGCTTTATCTAACTTATTCCACGCCTCTTTGTTAGCTATAATCATATTTTTTGGAAACCATGCTGCAATGTCATAAAAATATTTTACACCATTTTCCCAAATTTTTTTGTTCTTACCAGTTGTTGGAGAGGTAATCATACTTTCAACAGCTCCTGTTGAAAATGCTTGAGATATCTCAGCAGCTTCAATTTTAGTTGGAGCCATTCCAGTTAACTCTGCAATTCTTACAGTTGCACTGTTGTAAGCTCTAAATTTTAAACCTTTTAGATCTGCTACACTATTAATTTCTTTTTTAGAGTACAAACCTTGAGCTGGCCATGGAACTGCATATAAAAATACAAGTCCTTTTTTATCCAAACTTTTTGCAATTTCAGCTTTTGAAGCCTTATAAAGTTTCATAGCATCACCATACGAAGTTGCTAAAAATGGCAGTGAGTCGATTTCTAGTAATGGATCTTCTTTACCTAAAGCTGACATAAATCTTTCTCCAATTGGAGCCTGACCAGTTCTAACAGCTCTAAAAATTTCTCCCCCTTTAAATAGAGAACCACCCGGATGAGTAACTATAGTGAGTTGGCCTTTACTTTTTTTTGTTACGTTATTTGCAAATTCAGTTGCGTTTGCTGAATGAAAGTTTCCAGCACCATAAGCCAGAGCCATATCCCATTTTTCAGCAGCATTTGAATGTGTAAATACAAGTAGGGCAACAAAAATTGATAAAATATATTTAAATATTTTCATTTCTCCTCCTTTATTTATTAAACGCCCATTTGATTATGTCTAAATCTTTAAATCAATAAAAATTTTCACTACTTTTAATTGAATTATACAAAAAATTTTATATTATTGAGGAATCTTGATTGAACAATCTATTATACTCTTACAAATTATCTTCATAGATATTATTCTTGCAGCGGACAACGCGATTATAATTGGACTAATAGCAGCTAACTTTGTTCCTAAACACAGAAAACAAATTATATTGTGGGGTGTTGCAGGAGCTTTAGTTTTTAAAGTTATTTTTGCTGTATTTGCAACATACTTATTTAAATTTTATTTTATTAAAATTTTAGGTGGTTTACTTTTAATTTGGATCGTTAATGATTTAAGAAAAGATTTGTTTGAGATCAAAAAAATTAAATCTCCAACTAAGGTATCAAAACAGCCCTCATACATACAAAGTGTCTATAAAGTTCTTTTTGCAGATATAACAATCAGCTTCGATAACGTTATTGGGGTAGTTGGTGCTGCAAAGGGAAACTTTGGTTTTATGGTTTTTGGTTTGGTTTTATCAGTTATTTTAACCGGTGCTCTAGCAACTTATCTTGCAAACTATATTCAAAAACATTTGTGGATTGCTTATATAGGTTTAGGCTTTATTCTAATTGTAGCTATTCAATTGATAATTGGTGGTCTCGTTGATTTAGAAATACTTAAAGTAGCCGAAGATTTTAAAAAGTATTTCTAGTTTTTTTTTCAATAAATTCAGCTCTTAATATTGTAATCAATATAATTGCTATTAGAGGTATACAGATGATATTCATTAACTTCCAATTAGTCAAAACTAAGAGTACACCTGCTGATAAACTTCCTATTGCATGTACAGAATAAACTACAAAATCGTTTAAACCTTGAGCTTTAAATTTTTCGTGTTCTTTGTAAGTTGTTACCAGAAGACTTGTCCCTGATATGAATAAAAAATTCCATCCAAACCCAAGAAAAATCAAAGCAACAAGATAATTTAAAAAAGTTTGATCCAATAAACTTAATAGTATCGTTACACTATAAAGTAGCAGGCCAACATACATTATTTTGCTATGTCCGAATTTTTTTATCAAATTTCCAGTTATTAGGGATGGTAAAAACATTGATGCAACATGCATCTGAATAACAAAACTTGTGATATTTAATGACATATTTTCCATTACATGCATGCTTATTGGAGTAGCAGTCATCAAAAAGGTCATTATTGCATATCCAAATGCACTTGCTACCATTGCCTGTAAAAATCTAGGTTGAGAAATAATTTCAAAATAGCCTCTACCAATAAAACTTATATCTTTTTTTTCGATTGTACTGTTTTTGTAAAATAAAAAGAAAATAGCTGGCAGAAACATATACACTGCAAGGGATACATATGAACCAACATATAATTGTTCTGACAAAAAGTTTTTTGTTAAACTTGCTGTACCTGGACCAATAAATGCAGAAACTATACCTCCTAAAAGAATTATTGAAATTGCTTTTGGTATTTTCTCTTTATCAACACTTTCAGCTGCAGCAAATCGATATTGATGGGTAAAAGCCATTCCAACCCCAATAAAAAAATTTGCAAAACAAAAT
>CACHYX010000022.1 GCA_902584225.1 uncultured Pelagibacteraceae bacterium | reverse complement strand
CAAAAACTATTGATGTGGTTTTAAATACTAATTTTTTTAAAATTGTCGTTGTATATCTGGTTTTCATTATAAAAAAAATTTTAAAAATTTTAGAAATTTCTGTTTAACTGATGTTCTGTGACTGGATCCACTTGCATTTAAACTATTTTTATTTTCTTTATACCAATTAAAGGCTTCACAGATCATATCAACATTAGAATATTTTGGTCTCCAAGAAAGTTTTTTGAAAGTTTCAGTTAAATCATAATGAAAATTCCAATCATAAGATAAGTAGTGCCAACTGGATAAGGGTGAAAGTCCCAATTTATCAAGAAGAAAAAGAGGGGCTATACAAAGATTTCTGTTAATAGGTAAAACCTTGGATTTTGAACCTACCTTCTCAAATGCTTTATTTAGATCGTTTTGTAGAGTTGAATATTTATCTGTACCTATATTAAAGTAACCTGAAATATTTTTTTCTGCTGTTTCAATAGATACTTCAACTAAATCGTCCAAATGTGCAAATTGAAATACATTTTTTCCTGATCCAATTATTGGTATCTTTTTGTTATCTATAACCCAATCGAATAAAATTTGAAAAATACCGAGCCTTTCTTTAGCAACAACTGGTCTAGGTCTGATTATTGAACAAGATTTAAAATATCTATCTTTATCATTAAACCTCTTATTTACTTCAAGTTCTGCCAGATGTTTTGATATTCCATAAATACCAGTTGGATTATATTTTTGATAATCAACATTTTCATTTTTTTTTGGTCTACCAAATATTGCAGACGAACTCATATGACTAAAATGTAAAACATTGTATCTAATTGCTTGATCTAATATATTTTTTGTACCAAGTACGTTTACCTTATGAAAGTCTTTTCCAGCTTTGGTCAATGGAACTAAAGCTGCATTATGATGAACATAATCTACACCCTTAAAAATGTTTTTGTAGTCTAAAGTTGTATCAGAAATATCAATTTTATAAAAATTTGAAATCTTTGATATTTCCTTATCCTCTATAATATCCATAGATACTACTTCTTGATTTTGGCTATGTAATTTTTGAACAATAGCTGACCCTAAGAATCCACTTGATCCTGTCACTAAATGTTTTGTCATCTTTTAATTTTACTTATTAAATTTTTTTCTTTCAAAAAAATCAATGGTGCCCTCGGCCAGACTCGAACTGGCACTCCCAAAAGGGCAAGGATTTTAAGTCCTTTGTGTCTACCAATTTCACCACGAGGGCATTTGAAAATTTCATAAGTGTTTATGCCAATATTTATAATTGAACAAGAGAAATAAGTAAAATTTTTTTATTTTATCTCTCTAGTTTCTAGTTTGTTTCTAGTTTAGCAAAATTTATTATTCAAATTTTCCAATAAAAATAATCTATCAATTTCTAAAGTTACGGGATTATAAGGGGTTAAGACTATTAGGGACTACCAGAGTGTAACTAAATTGTGAATCCTCTGCCTTTAAGTCCTTGACTTCTTGTAACCAAATAGATGACTCACTAGGAATTATAACTCAATGGATAATTTCAATATAGGTAAAAAATAATTTTTTTTATCTATAAAAATAATTTTAGCTATTGTAAGATTAAAACTATGTTTACTAACAAAAAAATATTTGAAAATAAGGATATTTTTTTTTTTACTGTAATAATAATTTCTGCTTTTATTTTAAGAATTTATAATTTGAACTTTGAAGATTATTGGTTTGATGAGCAGGCGAGTTTTTGGGTTTCAGACCCTTCTTTAACTTTAAATGAAACACTTCAAAGAGGAAAAGAACTTGACCAAGGAACCAGTATTATTTTTAATTTATTATTAAAATTTTTTTTTTCATTATCTAATTATGATCCACAAGTTGGTAGATATCTACCGTTTATTTTTGGTTTATTATCAATTCCTGCATTGAGTTATTTAACCTACGAAATCAAACAAGATAAAAGTTATTTATTAGTAGGTATTTTAAGCTCAATTAATTTTTATTTAATAAGCTATTCTCAAGAGGTAAGAGTTTATTCATTCCTATTCTTCATAAGTATATTAAGTCTCATTTTATTTTTCAAATCATTAAAAATAAATAATACTCTTAGAAAAAGGTTCCTGTACTCTTTTTTTTATATTTTGTTTTCATTGCTCGGTGTTTGTTTACACATTTTCTTTTTTATAATAATATTTTCCCAATTTTTATTTCTTTTCTTACATTTTCTATTAAGAGAAAAGAATATAATATTAAATATATTGTGTGTATTAAGTGTTCCAATTTTATACGTCTTATTCATGTATGAATTCTTATTATTACAACTCGGAATCCAAAATTTTTGGATACAACAAGTTGATTTAGATTTTTTTTACAACTTTTTCTTTTCAAGATTTTTTGGTTCCAAAATAATGGGTGTAATTTATTTACTTGTCTTGATTTATCTTTTTTATAGTAATAGAAAAAAAATATTTAATATTGATAATAAAAATTGTTTATTAATATTTATATTAATATTTTCATATGCATTGCCTCTTTTATACAGTTTATATAAGCAACCAATATTAATTGATCGTTATATAATTTTTGTTCTTGTTCCTATATTTATTTTAATATCAATTTTTATTTTAGATATTAAAAATCTTAAAATAAGATATTTTATATTAACAATTATTTTAAGTTCATCTTTAGTAAATAATTACATAGAGATTTTTGAAAGAAAAAAAACAAAACCTGAATTTAATAAAATAATTAAATATATTTCAAAATCAAATGATCCATACATAATAACAAAGGCAAATGATGATATTGTAAAAAAAATAGTAATTAACTATTCTAAAAAAACTATTTTAGGTAATAAAGAAAATATCAATTTTTTATCTTCTAATTTTGATTATTCGGAATTGGAAGAAATATGGCTTCTTTGCTACAAACCAATAAATGGATTTGATTGTTCACCAAAACCATATTCATTTTCAAATTGGTCAAAAGTCGATAATTTGGAGTCTAAACTTATAAATGCAGCACTTTATAGAAAGTAAAGATCATGAGTGAATTATCTGTTGTAATACCGATATTAAATGAAGCAAAAAATATTTTACGACTAATACCTGAAATTGATAAAGTTAAGAAGAAAATTAAAATTAATAAGTTTGAAATTTTATTAATAGACGATAATTCTTACGATCATATAAATCAAGTGGTCACAAAATTAAAAAAAAGAGTTCCATATTTAAAATTATATATAAGAAAAAATAGAAAGAGAGATTTATCAAAATCTTGTATAGATGGTTTTAATATTGCTAAATATAAAAATATTTTAGTTATGGATGGAGACTTGCAACATCCACCTCAATATATAATTAAACTATATCATGTTTTTATAAATCAAAAATGTGACTTAGTTGTTGGCAGCAGAGATCTTTTAAAAAGAGGAAATCAAGGTTTATCATCAATAAGAAGATTATTTTCCATTATTTTAATAGTCATAATAAATTTTTTATTAGGAAATAAAACAAGAGATCCGATGAGCGGTTTTTTTATCTTTAAAAAAAAAATTTTTACAAAAAATAAAGGTCAACTATTTTCTGGTGGATATAAAATTTTATCTGACTTGATATATACATCTAAAGATAATTTAAAAATAAAAGATGTCCCTATAAGATTTGATCGAAGAATTTCTGGTAAAAGTAAAATGAGTTTTTCTATATTAACAATTTTAGTTTATTTTATCTTTATAAAATATATCAATAAAATAGTTTATAAGTAAAATTTACTCTTTAAAATTTTTTAAATCATCAAATCCACCTAAAAAACTTGGAAGAAAGTTAAGTAAATACCACTTATAAGATGACCAAAAGAATTTTTGACTATTCCATCCATTTTTAATTTTTATAAATTTAGTTTTATTATTCGATAATACCATTGCTGCGTTAACAATATTCGAGTTGATACCTACTATTTTGCTCAGTCTGGAAAAAATAATTACCTCTATAAGCGACTCTAAACCAAGTTTATATTTATGAAGGGGTCTTTTTTGGATAAGAAAATCATTAGGATTATCTGTTCTAAAACTATCATAAAATAATATTTTATTTCCGTATTTCTTCTTTAAAATTTTAAGTTTTTTCTCATCTTCTGTAACAACAAATATTTTTTCAAAATTTTCTTTTTTTAAATAAAAATCAATTAAGTTTGTTATTTGTTTTTTTGTTGCTGGAAAAGCATGTCCTGGAGAGTAATAATAATCACTACCTCTCCAATGAATGCCCAATACTTTATATCCTTTAATTTGGGAAAGATAAAACTCATTTGCTAAGTCAAGTATATGTGGCTGAATTTCAAAATATTTTTTAAAAACTTGATAATATTCCTTAAAATTGGTTTCTTTTTCAAAATATTTATTTCTCTCATTCTCAGCTAAAATGTCATTATTTGCTGAAAAAGAAAAATTTTTACTTTTGTAAACCTCACTAAGTTTAAATTTTGAAACTTGTGTAAAATAATAAAGCCATGTGTTTCTTGTACCATTAACAGTTTCTATTTCGCTGTTAAATGAACTAAAATTCTCAATATCTACAATAGGAATATATTTTTTTTTTTCTACATATTTTAAATGATCCAAAACGTAGAAAAAAACTGAGAATAAACCACCCCTATCTCTATTAATTACATAAAATTGTTTATCACTATTTAATATTCCTGGTTTAAAAATTTTTTTTTCAAGCTTTCTAGAGGTATACCATTTAACAATATTCTTTTTTATTAACCTTTTATCGATAATAAACTTAACTATTGAAGATTTTATTTTATTGAGCATCAGGTGAGTTTATATCATAGCTATTTTTAATTGTGCAAATATTAAGATCCAATATGAAGCTAAACCTGTTGAAATTGTAAGAATTACATTTCTTGAAAAATATCCAACGACTATAGCTGTAAGAGCGCCATAAATTTTAGGATCAGAAATAGTTACTAAACTTCCATAATCATCCAAAAGAACTCCTGGAAAAATTATAGATGGAAAAACAACTGAAGGGACATAACTTAAAATTTTTCTAAAATTTTCGTTAAATATATCTTTATCTATTAATGTAATCATTCCCATTCTGGTCAAGTAAGTAATAAATCCTGCAATAAAAATTGAAGTCCAAGTCATTTTTTTAATTTTAGGATAAGATAAGCTGCAAATAGACCGATTAAAGGAGATATCAAAATATAAGATTTAAAGGGCGCGTTATAAAAAAAAGTTGCAGCTAACCCTGAAACAAGCATTACAATTAAATGATCTAGTTTTCTTAATTCATTTATTATGATTGCTATAAAAGTTAAAGGAATTGCAAATTTAAGTCCTAATGCCTCTGGAACAATAGATCCTAAAAAAATTCCAATAATTGTTGAAATTTGCCAACAAAGCCAAAGAGTTACTCCGGATCCGAGCAAATGGTAATGATTAAAATTTTGTGTGCTGTTTTTCTTAAAATAGTTGTTTGAAACTGCAAAACCCTGATCGACAATAAAATATGAAATAAAAAGTTTTTTTATTAGAGATAACTTATTTAAGTATTCAGATAAAACAGCTCCGTAAAGTAAGTGTCTCGAATTTATTACACCAACCGAAGTAATTGCTACAAGAGATGAAGCTCCACCTGACAATAACTGCAAGAAGACAATTTGTGATGCACCCCCAAATATAATCAATGATGTAGCATAAGTCATGATTGGATCAAAGCCTAATTCAATACCAATAGCTCCGAATATAATTCCAAAAGGGATAACTGAGAGTAAGTGTGGAGCTACGTCAAAAAAACCAATCTTAAAGATTTGAAATTTTGATAGCATTTTAACCTTTTAAGGCTTCAACTAAAAATTTTGAGTCTAGATTGCAGTCTTTATAACCTTGTTTAATGATATTCAAATATCTTGTACTTGGATATTTAAAAGGAGTTTTTTTTTCCATTGAATATGACATTACATCCCTGCCCTCGTATTTAAAAAAAATTTTTTTGTAAAGATTTGGAAAGTCCTCATATTTATCGAGACAAATCTCATCTTTCTCTGTTATTTCAAAAAATGCACCTTGCACACTAGATCCTTTTTTAAATTCAATATCAGCTACACATAATTCACTTCTAAAAGTTAATCGATAATCTTTAAGAACATGCTTTTTTAAAAACTTAGAACCAGAACATCTTTTTTTCATCTGTTCATGATGAAGATTGCTACCATAAGCAAAATATAACATTACACCTCATTAACTATTTGAATTTTTTGTTCTGCAACGAATTTTAAAATTTCGTTATTACAAGTATCAATTTTAGCTTTATCAGAAGATCTTACAACAATAGAAACACCTAATTTTCCTGCACGAAAAAAAGGATAGCTTCCAATTTCAACATCTTGATTGTTATTTTGAACTTGAGTTAAAGATTTTGCAATTTCACTTTCTACAGTTCTTAGGTTTATTGTATGACTTAAAATCGGTGCGCCACCTGTAATCAAATGATCTAAACCCCCAAGCATTGACTTTAAGATAGAAGGAACTCCTGGAAGAGAAAAAACATTTTCAACATAAAATCCTGGTGCGCCACTTGTTGGATTTAATATTAGTTTTGCGGTCATGGGCATCATAGCCATTTTTTTTCTACCTTCACTAAATTCACTTGGGTTATAGTATTTTTCTAATATTGATAAAGCCTCTTTGTGATAACCATACTCTATGTTAAAAGCTTTTGACACTGACTCTGCAGTTATGTCATCATGAGTTGGACCTATTCCACCTGTTGTAAAAACGTACGAGAATTTATTCTTAAAAGTATTTATGGTTTCTATAATATCTTTTTCAATATCTGGAATTATTCTTACTTCCTTTACTTGGACACCTAAGGAATTCAACCATAGTGATAAAGTACTTGTGTTAATATCTTTAGTCCTTCCAGAAAGAACTTCATTTCCAATTATAATTATGCCTGCATTTATTTCTTTTTTATTTTTCATATACAAATATAAATTAACAAATATGAAATTTACCAGTACTTTAATCAAAGGCAAACTAATCAAGCGGTATAAAAGATTTTTTGTCGATATCAAAGTAAATAATTCAAAGATTACTGCGCACTGTCCTAACACTGGCTCAATGATGGGTCTTTTAGAAGCTGGAAATACAGTTTTTATATCCAAAAACAATGATCCAAAAAGAAAACTTAAATTTACATTGGAAATGATTAAATCGAATAATCGTATGGTTGGTGTTAATACTCATAGAGCAAATAAAATAGTATTCGATGCTCTCAACAAAAAGTTAATAAAAGAATTGAAAAATATTAAAGAAATTAAACCCGAGTTCAAATATTCAGATGATACTAGATTTGATTTCTTATGTGATAAAAATTTACTCGAAGTAAAAAATGTAACTCTTTTAAGGAGTAAAGATTTTGCAGAGTTTCCAGATGCTATAACTAGCAGAGGTTCAAAACATTTAATAAAGTTAGCTGAATCAATAAAAAAAGGCTTTAAACCGTTTGTCTTATTTTTAACTCAAATTGAAGGTATAAGTAAATTTAAAATAGCTAAAGACATCGATGCTGAATATTATAAGAACTATTTAAAAGTTAAAAAAGATGGTGTTAAATTTTTAGCTTATAGATGTAAATTAAACGATAAAGAAATCAGAATAGAAAAAAAAATAGATATTATTGATGAGTAACTATTTAGAAAAATTTGAAAAAATGAGAATTGCCGGATCTTTGGCATCTAAAACTTTAGACATGATTACAGATTATGTAAAAGAAGGAACAGCAACAAATAATATTGATAAACTTTGTTATGAATTTATAAGAGATAACGGTGGATACTCTGCGCCTCAATTCTATAGAGGATTTGAAAAATCAATTTGCACTTCACTTAATCATGTTGTTTGTCATGGTATACCTGGTGAAAGAGCATTTCAAGATGGAGATATTGTTAATATTGATGTGACCGCTATAATTAATGATCACTACGGGGACACGAGTCGAATGTACACTGTTGGTGATATCTCTGTAAAATCAAAAAAACTTATTAACGTTACTTATGAATCTCTTAACAAAGCAATTAAAATATTAAAGCCTGGAAAAAGAATTGGTGATATTGGTCATGAGATACAATCTTTTGCAGAAAAAAAATGGTTTTTCAGTTGTAAGAGATTTTTGTGGTCACGGAATAGGAACAAATTTTCATCAGGAGCCAAATATTCTTCACTATGGTTCGAAAGATACTGGGGACGAACTAAAACCAGGAATGACTTTTACCATTGAGCCAATGATAAACGCAGGAAAATATCACACTAAAGTTTTAAATGATGGTTGGACAGCAGTTACAAAAGATAAAACTTTATCTGCACAATTCGAACATACCGTCGGTATTACAGAAAATGGTTATGAAATTTTTACAGAATCTGTTAAAGGTTATAAGGAGCCTCCTTACAATTAATGATATCGAGATATTCAAGAAAAGAACTTACAGAAATTTGGTCAGAGGAAAATAAATATAAAATTTGGCTTGATGTTGAAATTGCTGCAGCACAAGCAATGGAAAAATTTAAGATTATCCCTAAAGGCGTAGCTTCTGTAGTTAAACGAAGAGGTAAAATCAATGTTAAAAGAATTCATCAAATCGAAGATAAAGTAAGACATGATATAAT
>CACHYX010000021.1 GCA_902584225.1 uncultured Pelagibacteraceae bacterium | reverse complement strand
CAATGTTTTTTTTAATACATCTTGGAAAAAAAATTAGAAAAGAATTTCCAAAAGGATTTTCCTTAATTGAGTTTATGCGTAAGAAGTTTGGAAAAAGTTTATTTAAATTCATTTCATTAATGACAATTTTCTATATGTTTATTTTTTTATGTGCTGAGGTTACTGCGGTTGCCGTCTTGATAAATTATATTTCAGGCACAGAACTTTGGATAACTGCTTTAATTGTCTTAATATCTACTCTTGCTTATACTTTATATGGAGGTTTGAGAGCTTCTATATTTACTGATAATATTCAGATGGTCGTTATAGGAGTTCTTTTATTAATTTCCTTATTTTACATAAAAACTTTTATTGGATCTGAATTTTCCTTTGAATTTATCAATAAAAAAAATCCTCAGCTTTTAAGTTCTTCATACATTCCTAGTTATACCGCAGGCCTAACTTTCTTTATTGCGGTTGCTGCAACTAATTTATTTCATCAAGGTAATTGGCAAAGGGTGTATGCAGCTAAAAATTTTGAAACTTTAAGAAAGAGCTTAATTATATCTTTCTTTTTAATTATACCTATAGTTTTTTACATGGGTTTTACAGGAATGGTTGCCTTTTCAATAGACCCAACCACCAGACCTGATCTTGGATTTTTTACGTTATTGCTTAAGGAGCAAACAGAGCTATTGTCATTATTTGTAATTGTATTAGGTTTAGCTTTAACTATTTCTACTGTTGATACTTTAGTAAATGCAATATCAAGTGTAATAGTGGTTGATGGTAAAGCAACATTCAAATTTAATAAAAAGATAAATTATTTTAATTTGTCTAAATATATTATCTTATTTTTATCTTTTATCTCATTTATAGTTGCATCTAAAGGATATGATATTTTGTATTTATTTTTATTAGCCGATTTATTTTGTTGTGCGTTTGTACTCACAGTTTTTTATAGTTTTTACGATAAAAAGATTAATGAAAAAACGGCGAATATTTCAATTATTTTAGGTTTGATTTTTGGATTTTTATTATTTCCAACACCAGACTTTTCTAAGAGTTTATTAGTTGGAATTATAGCACCTACTGAATTTTTTCCATCGTTTATAGTTCAAAATTTACTTTTTTGGTCATTTATTGCCGCAACATTAGGGCCAATGATATCTTGGAAAATAAAGTAAAATCAGTATTATAAATCTAATGCTGAATTTTATATTACCATTTTTAATTCTTATTCTTGTTGTTGTTTTTATTCACGAATATGGACATTATTATTTTGCAAAAAAATATGGTGTTAAGGTTACTGATTTTTCAATTGGATTTGGAAAAGAAATATTTGGTTGGAACGATAGCTCTGGTACAAGATGGAAGATATGCTGGATTCCATTAGGCGGTTATGTAAAATTTTTTGGTGATAGAAATGTTTTTTCACAAGCTGACCAAGAGGAATTGATTAAAAAGTATGATGAAAAAGAAAGGCAAAAACTTTTTGTTTTAAAACCTCTTTATCAAAGAGCGATAATAGTTGCTGCAGGTCCTATAGCTAACTTTTTGTTAGCAATACTCATATTTTTCATGATCAATATTTTTGTCGGTAAAGACTTTACCCCACCAATGATAAGTGAAGTAACTAAAGAAAGCCCTGCTTATGTTGCTGGACTGGAGAAAAATGACGTAATATTATCAATTGATAAAAACGAAGTAAAAAGTATTTTGGATGTTTCAAAATTCATAACAATGTCCACCTCAGAATTTATTGACTTTAAAGTCTCAAGATATGATAAAGAGATTTTAATTAAAGTAAAACCTCAGACTTTAGATGGCGAAGATAATCTTGGTAATAAAATTAAAAAAAGAACAGTTGGAATAAAAATTATTCCATATCAAAATACAATTAATCATAAAAAGTTGGGCCCAGCAAAAGCAATTTATTATTCAGTTTCTGAGGTATATTATGTCACCACTTCAACGTTAAAATACTTAGGTTCTATAATTGCGGGTTCAGGGGATAGTTCTCAATTAGGCGGCCCTATTAGAATAGCAAAAATTTCAGGACAAGTTGCAGAGTTTGGATTGTTGCCATTTCTAAGCATGATGGCTTATATATCTATAAGTTTAGGTTTGATTAATTTATTTCCAATACCATTATTGGACGGAGGTCATTTGATGTTTTATGGTTTTGAAAAAGTTTTAGGTAAGCCATTAAGCCAAAAAACCCAGGAAGGTTTTTTTCGAATCGGAATGTTTTTGCTTCTATCTTTAATGTTTTTTGCAACTATGAATGACCTAAGAGATTTAGGACTTTTTTAACATATATTTAAAGAGTATCAAAAAAACCAATAAATACAGGCTTTATTTGTACACAATATCTTGTGTTAAAAACCAAATTAAACACTAAAAAAAAGCTTGATTTTAAAGGCATTTTGTAAACTATGTAAATTAACCTTTAAAACCGGAGCTAAAATGAACAAAAAACAATTAGTCGCTAAATTAGCAGGTTCTTTAAATCAAAGTAAAGCTGATGCTGAGCGAACTTTTGATACCATCACAAATACGATATTAGATGCGTTGAAAAATGATGACTCAGTGAAAATCGCTGGTTTTGGAACATACAAAGTTGCTAAGAGAAAAGCTAGAATTGGAAGAAACCCAAGAACTGGAGAACAAATCCAAATTGCTGCTTCTCAAAAAGTTAAGTTTCTACCTGCAAAAGCGCTTAAAGAAATATTCAACAAATAGATATTTCCTCTGAACAGCCTTTATTAATTTAATAGTTAATTAATAAAGGCTGTTTCTATATGCAAAATATGCATATCTATTTTATCCAATAAACATTAGTTTTTATTACCCTAATTTATAATGTGCTCTTTTTAACAAGGGAGAAAATTTATGAAAAAACATTTAAGGAAATTAGTTGGTCCCGTAGTAAGTTTATTTTTCTTACTAAGCATGACAAGTACTGGTTATGCGGATTCAACTGTTTCAGCAGAAGTAGGATTCATTTTTAATACTTTCCTTTTTCTAGTTTGTGGATTTTTGGTCATGTTTATGGCTGCAGGATTTGCAATGTTAGAGGCAGGAAGCGTAACATCTAAAAGTGTATCTGTAATTTGTGCAAAAAATATTGGATTGTTTTCAATAGCTGGAATGATGTTCTGGCTTTTTGGATATAATTTAGCATATGGAATACCAGAAGGTGGATATATTGGTAGTTTTTTACCATGGTCAGATGCTAGTAAAGTAGACACTGGTTATTCGGATGGTTCAGACTGGTATTTCCAAATGGTCTTTTGTGCAACAACAGTTTCAATCGTTTCAGGAACATTAGCTGAAAGAATTAAACTATGGCCTTTCTTTTTATTCGCAGCAATATTAGCGGGAATTATCTATCCAATCGTAATGGGTTGGCAGTGGGGTGGTGGCTGGTTAGCTTCCGCTGGTTTCTCTGATTTCGCTGGTTCAACATTAGTCCACTCAACAGGTGGCGCAGCTGCTTTAGCTGGAGCAATATTATTAGGTCCAAGATTAGGTAGATTTACAAAATCTGGTGCACCTGCTCCGATGAAACCATTTGCTGCTTCATCAATTCCATTAATCACAGTTGGTATATTTATTTTATGGCTGGGTTGGTTTGGATTTAATGGTGGTTCTCAATTAGCTATGGGTACTGCTGATGATGCAATTGCTGTTTCAACAATCTTTATGAACACATTTTTAGCTGGTGCAGGCGGTGTAATGGCTGCGGCAACAGTTACAAGATTAGGATTTGGTAAAACAGATGTAATTCAAATGTTAAACGGATGTATTGGTGGTCTAGTTGCAATCACAGCAGAACCATTAATGCCATCACCGCTTGCAGCAATTTTAATTGGTGCTGTGGGAGGTGTAATTGTTGTCTATGGAACGAAATTCCTTTTTGCTCTAAAAATTGACGATGTAGTTGGTGCAATACCTGCACACTTATTCGCTGGTATTTGGGGTACATTAGCAGTTCCAATAACAAATCCAGACACAACTTTCGGAGCTCAGTTTTTAGGTGTAATCTCAATCAATGTATTTGTGTTTATAGTTGCCCTAGCAGTATGGGGAATTATGAAGAGTACAATTGGTATAAGATTAAGTAAAGAAGCTGAACTCAAAGGAACTGACGTCGTAGAAACAGGCGTAATCGGTTACGCAATAAGAGATTAATCATCTCTCCTCCCTCTTGGGTTAGACGATTAAAAGGCCTCCTAGAAATAGGAGGCCTTTTTTATTTGTTTGTGATGTAATTCAAAACTTCTTGAGCATGATTTTTTACTCGGACAGATCTCCATTCTTTAATAATTTTTTTGTTTTTGATCAAGAAACTACTTCTTATTAATCCCATAAATTCTTTACCCATAAATTGCTTCTTTCCCCAAACTTTATATGCCTTTATTGCAATTTTTTTTTCATCAGAAAGTAAATCAAATTTAATTTTATATTTTTTTTTAAATTTTTTATGACTTTCCAAACTATCTTTTGATATTCCGTACACATTACAATTATTTTTTGAAAATTTTCCTATAAGACTATTGAAATCCTTTGTTTCTAATGTACACCCAGGGGTATCATCTTTTGGGTAAAAATATAGAACAATAAGTTTTGATTTAATTTTGTTTAATTCTACAACTTCATTTGAGGTACTTATTAACTTAAAATTTGGCGCTTTAGCGGTCATTGGCCAATTTTATTTTCTTCCCAAAGTTTTTTTATATCTAAAAATGGGGATAAACCGTAACTTGAATTAACATTAGTCATATGTATCGCTAATGATTTAATAGGTGAAATACCAATTTCACTCTCTAAAATTTTATTTAAATATTTTTCAAAAGGTTCGTGTCTTTTCTCGCAAGTTTTTTCAAAGTTATCTATATGTTTTTGAAACATTTTCTTTGAGATCATAAATGTACAAAGCATTTTTGTGATCGTTCGCCAATGTTGTTGACTTCCAATTAATATATTTGTTTTTTCATTATTCATATAATTGAAGGGATAATCGCTTGGACAAACTATAATTTCATCCTTATGTTGAGAGCTTACTCTTTCATAGGTATTCAACATATCAACCAATGAATGCTCATAATGAAGATAATCATCCTCTACAAAATATATGAGATCAGATTGATCTTTTTTTGCAAGTTCGAAGCATTTTAATAAACTTGAGAGGTTTCCAAACGTTTCTTGATTATTTTCAGCTGTTATTTTTTCTTTATGTTCGCTTTTATCGTGATTAATAATTTCACAGTCTATACCATGGGTGTTTATTAGGTCTTTTAATTTTTTGAGATTTTCATCACTTGAATTGTCGTCAATAACTTGAAATTTTATCAAAGTATCTGGCTTAAGTTCCTTAGTTTTTTTAATGGATTTAATTACAGAATTTAAACATCTTAAAGCATACTCAATTTTAGGTTTTTCAAATATTCTTTTTTTGTTTTGATCCCAAATTTCAATATTGGTATTTGTTCTAAAAATAATGCTTAAACTTTGAATTTTTCTAATTAATTTAACTTCACCCAAAGGTAATACTATTGATTTTTTAATATTCGAGAGTTCTTCATTTAATTCCTTATTCAAAGTAGGAGAATTAAATTCACTCTGATCAATAATTTCAAAACCTAATAATTTAGAAAACTTAATGAATATTTTTTTAAAGATGTTTTTTTTCATTTAATCTGATATTACAATATATATAATTATGACAATTAAATCATCCAAAGAACTTGTAAATGATGCATTGAAAGAAATCAAAACGATTTCTCACACCGAGGCTTCAAAATTACATAAAGATGGTAGTTGTAATTTGATTGATATAAGGGATGTAAGAGAGCTTGAAAAAGAGGGAAGAGTAGAAGGATCATTACACATACCAAGAGGAATGCTTGAATTTTGGATTGATCCAAACAGCGCATATTATAAACAAGGAAAAATCGATCCATCAAAAGAAATAGTTCTTTTTTGTGCAGGAGGATTAAGATCTGCATTGGCAGCAAAATCACTTCAAGATATGGGTTTTAAAAATGTATCTCATGTTGACGGAGGTTTCAGTGCTATTAAAGATGGTGACTTTGAAATTAGCTAGAAAATTCCTCTATAGCATAATCTAATCTGTCCTGACCCCAAAATATTTTATCATTACAAATAAATGTTGGTGCCCCAAAGATTTTTTTATCGAAAGCATCTTGTGTTAGTTTGATCAATTTTTCTTTTGTCTCTTTTTTACTAATGCTGTTTAAAAAATTATCTACATCTATTTGAAGATCTTTCAGTTTTTCTTTAAAATTCTCATCATCAGAGAGATTTATATTGTCTCTCCAATATGCATCAAAAAAACAATTGATATACTTATCTGATATATCTTTATTCGTAACTAACGATCCTCTCATTAGATTAAGTGAGCTTATTGGAAAATAATCATTAAACTTGAAATCGATCTTGAGTTTTTTTGAAACCATTTCACAGTCTCGTCTCATAAATTCATTTTTATTTTTTATAAAGGCATTTGCTGTAATTCCTGCTAACTTATGCAATCCTCCTAAAAGCATAGGACAATAAATAAATTTTATAGAATTTTTTTTTTGAATTTCTCTAATTTTTTTATGTGCTATATAAGTGTATGGACTTGAAAAGTCGTAATAAAATTGAATAGATTTAGTCATACAATGACATTCTTCTTGCGAAAAAAATCCTGATTAACCAATAAATGAATAATCCAAGAGGACCTATTAAATAAGTAACTAGCAAAGGGAAAAAAGTTAAAAATTTTGAAATTGAGAGCTTAATACTATCAGACACAATCCATGCGCCACAAAATAAGTTTACTGCTAAAAAATGACACCAAAACATTATTAAAAAACCATTTTCTGAGAAAAGATCTGATAAGTTTTCAAGGCTTAAATAAAGTGTAAAATTATTCTGAAAATTGAAATCTGATATAAAAAAATAATATAACAGATAAACGTAAACGAAGGAGAAGATCATAAAGGGAAAAATTGATCTAACTAAATATTTACTCATAAATGAATGAGGAAAAAAAAATAGAATAATCCAAAAGGGTAGAACACCTAAATTCAACCAAAGATAGATCATTTCAATTGTGAAGAAATTATTAATTTGTTCAATCATTTGAGGTTATAATATAATAAAAATTATAATGATTCCCTTAAAAAATAAAAAAAAAAATTTAGAATTTACTGTATCTGAGATACGAGATTTTTCCTTAAAATATATTGAAAAATACGCACCTTCTAAACAACAACTGAGAACATATTTGTTAAAGAAATATCTAAAATCTGGATCTACAAATATAAAAAAGGGCGATTATCAAAACCTTATAGATATTGTCTTATCAGACTTAGAAGAGTCTAAATTTATTAATGATCGATTTTACTCTGAAAGTAAAGCAAAAAACTTAATTCAAAGAGGAAGTTCCATAAATAAAATTAGAAGTTATTTATTTTCTAAAGGAGTCAAAGATAAGTTTGTAAAAGAAACACTTGATAAGATAAAAGAAAATAATGATGATCAAGATTTCTTTTCTGCAATCAAAGTCTGTAAAAAGAAAAAAATTGGACCACATAGATCAGAGGATAACAGACCAATTTTTTTTAAAAAAGACATTGGAATTTTAGCAAGAAACGGATTTAGCTTCGAAACTTCGAAAAGGATAATGGATTTATCAAAAGAAGAATACGAAAAAATTATTCGCCTTTTGTAATTTTTTGATTTTTTTTATTTAAGTAATAATCTAATTTTGATTTAATATAGTTTTTCACTATTACAAAAACTATCAAACCAAATATGGAAACTGAAACTATAATAATTAATATAATTCTTAATTGATCATCCATTATTTAATCTCGCACTTTTTAAAATTATACCAGGATTTTTAAAATCTTTTTTCCCATAATAAATTTTCTTTCCATCCATGTCAGTAATAGAACCACCAGAATTAGTTAGAATTGCATCTCCTGCCGCAATATCCCACTCTGATGCTCGAGGTTCAGCTACATATAAATCAAACTCACCTGCTGCAACAACACAGAATTTGAGCGAACTTTTCATTTTTGTATAATTAGTTACTTTAAATTTATCATGGACATCTTTGATTTCTTTTTTAAGTTTATCTGAATAACTTACAGCCTTAATATTTTTTTGATCATTTGTATTTATTTTAGAGTTTAACAACTGCGCTTTATCATTAATAATCTCGAATGAATTCCCATCACCATATGTATAAAATAATCTATTTTTTGCCGGAGCACTAATAATACCTATTTCAGGAACTTTATTAATAATGAGGGCAGCGTTTAAAGTAAATTCATCTTTATTATTAATATAATCATAAGTGCCATCTATTGGATCGATAAGCCAAAAAGTTGAGAGATTGTCTAAATTTTTGTTCAATGAAGTTTCTTCAGAAACTATAGGAATGTTTGGAGTTAATTCACTAATTTTATCTATCAATATCTTATTAACTTCAAGATCACCATTTGTGACTGGTGTATTATCTTCTTTGATAGTTTCTTTAAGACCTTTCTTTCTTAATGACAAAGATAATTTGCTTGCTGTTTCGAAAGTGCCGATTAAATCTAGCACAATTTTTTTCTTCTCATCTAAATCCATTTTTTATCAAATCCTTGTTAATTCAATTAAATTAGCGTTGATTACTTTTTTACCAACATTTTCAAAATTTACAGTAACTTTTTCTTTTATAATTGATTGAACTTGGCCTATGCCCCAATCTTTATTTTTAGGATTAATCACTTTGTCACCTGGTTCATAGTCTAAAATCATTTAATTTAGTTTTTAAAATAAAAATAGTATAATTTTAAAGTTTATGAAAAACAATTTAAACTCATTAGGAATTAATAAAAAAATAAAAGATACAGTTGTAGTTGTTGCGATGTCAGGAGGAGTAGATTCATCAACGGTTGCAGGGTTGATGAAAAAAGAGGGTTATAAAGTTATTGGTATCACACTCAAACTATATGATGATACTAAACAAGTCTCCCAATCAAAGCAATGTTGCGCTGGACAAGATATATTAGATGCAAAAAGAGTTGCTCATAAATTAGATATTGATCACAGGATATTATATTACCAAAATAAATTCAAAGAGGGTGTAATTGATAATTTTGTGGAGAGTTACTTAAAAGGTGAAACTCCAATACCGTGTGTTCAGTGTAATCAAACAGTAAAATTTAAAGATCTTTTTATGGAGGCAAAAGATTTAAAAGCAGATGCCTTGATAACTGGTCATTATGTAAGATCGATATTTGATGGAGAAAAAAATGAAATGTATCGTGCAGAGGATCATAATAGAGATCAAAGTTATTTTCTATTTAACACAAAGAGGGATCAGCTAAACTTTTTAAGATTTCCTTTGGGAAACTTACTGAAGGATGAGACAAGAGAAATTGCAAAAAAACTCAATTTAAATGTAGCAGATAAACCAGATAGTCAGGATATTTGTTTTGTTCCTAATGGCGATTATTCATCTGTAATTAAAAAATTTGAACCTAAAGCGTTTGTAAAAGGAAATATCAAAAATATTGAGGGAAAAGTAATTGGGGTTCATGATGGAATAGTGAATTTTACAATTGGACAAAGAAGAGGCATCAAGGTTTCTGATAAAGATCCATTATATGTTATAAAAATTGATCCAGAGAATAATGAAATAATTGTTGGGCCAAAAAAATACTTAGCAAAAAGAATTATTAATTTAGATAATCTAAATATTTTATGTGAAAATAACGAATTGAATGAAAAAGTTTATGTGAAGATCAGATCAACAGGAAAGTTAATTCCTTCTAAAGTTGAGTTATCAGGTTTAAAAGCTAAAGTAAATTTAATGGAGGATGAATTTGGTGTTTCACCGGGACAAGCATGTGTTTTTTATCAAAAAAATAAAAATGGTTATAAAGTCTTAGGTGGTGGTTG
>CACHYX010000020.1 GCA_902584225.1 uncultured Pelagibacteraceae bacterium | reverse complement strand
AAACTTTAGATCTATAAGATAAATAGTTGCTATTTTTTTTTTCCACAATTGAGGAATTAGCAAATAGGGAGATTGCAATAGGGACTATAGAATTAACTATCTTAAACTTTTTAACAAAATCTTCCTCAGAATTAAAATCTATATTTAGTTGAGTTCCACATGTTCGATACATCATATCTAAACTTAACTCTCCACCTAAAGGCATATCTTGTGTCATTAGTTTATATCTTTGTTTTGGATTATTGGGAATTTCTTTTAATTTTGATATAGGATCAAACCCTGCACTAATTATATTTATATTTAATTTTTTTGTTACTTGTTTGAGTTCAAATAAGTAATTTTGTGACTCTGCGCATGCTTCATGCATATTATTTAACTTATCACCAGATAACTCAATTTGATTCCCTGGTTCTAAAGTAATATTTCTTCCACCTTTATTTAAAGCGACAATATTTTCTTTCTCAAAAACAGGATTCCACCCAAATTCCATTAAAGCTGAAAACATTTCTTTGATCTTTAAATAGTCAATTCTTTTGTTGTTATTTTTATTGAATAAAAACTTTTCATGCTCTACCCCAATCTTAAAATTTCTAGTATTTTTTATTCCAGACTTAAAATATTCAATAATTTCTTCTTTTTTGACAAACATTTTTTTTGAAAACAAAGTTTTTTAAAGTGAAGAATATGGTTTTCTAGCAAATATTCTTTTCACCATCGGTGCAAATTCCTCTAAACTCATGCTTTTGTATTCTGGATCAAAAGAACATTGATCATATTTTTCACAAAAATTTATTGTATCTTGATAATACTTGTGATCTTTATATTTTTCTCTTTTAAATCGGTCAGCTCCAAGATGATGCGCATAATAATACATTTGAAATTCACCATGTTTTTCAATTATCCAATGAGTTTTTTCAGATACATAAGGCTTCAATACTGATGCCGCATACTCTGAGTGGTTTAAAGGAGCTAATTCATCCCCAATATCATGCAGTAAACATGCAACAACCATCTCTTCACTTTCATTATTTCTAAAAGCTCTCGTAGCACTCTGCAAGGAATGCTCTAATCTTGTAATCTTATAACCTTCTAAAGTTGTCGTCATTCTAGATAAAAAATTTAGTATTCTGTCAGCTGTCTCGCCAACATACTCTTTTTCTAATTTATCTAGAAAAAGATAGTCTTCCTTAGAACCATTTTTCATTTCTGTAAAATTTACTTTTTTCATACTTAATTATTAGACCTTGTACTCAATAAAGACAACTGTGTCACTTTATTATCACCTAGATCATCAATTAATTTTACAGGGTAATCACCTGTAAAATAATGATCAGTTAATTGTGGGTAGGTTGAGTTTCTTTTTTCATAACCCATTGCTCTATACAAACCGTCAACACTTAAGAATTTAAGAGATTTTGCATCTATATATTTACAAATCTCTTCATTAGTTTTGTTAGCCGCTAAAAGCTCTTTTTTTGTGGGTGTATCAACACCATAAAAGTCTGGAAATCTTATTTCAGGAGAGGCAATTCTAACATGCACCTCTTTTGCACCAAAGTCATATAACATTTTTACTATTTTATGTGAGGTCGTGCCTCTTACTAAGGAGTCATCAACTAAGACAATTTTTTTATTTTTGATAGTAGATTTATTTGCGTTTAATTTCAATCTAACTCCAAGGCTTCTTATCTTTTGAGCTGGTTCAATAAAAGTTCTTCCCACATAATGATTTCTTATTAAACCGAGGTCAAAATTAATTCCTTCATGTTGGCTATAACCAATAGCTGCAGCATTCCCTGAGTCTGGAACAGGAACTACTAAATCAGCATCAATACTCGTCTCTTTTGCAAGCTCTACACCAAAATTTTTTCTATACTCGTATGCACATTTTCCACTTAAAATACTATCTGGTCTTGAAAAATAGATATATTCAAAAACACACGGTCTTATTTTTTTTAATGGAAATGGTTTTAAACTAATAAGTTTTTTATTTTCAACATAAACAATTTCACCATTTTCTACATCTCTAATATATTTAGCTCCTATGATATCAAGTGCACAAGTTTCGGATGCAAAAACATAAGATTCTTTGAGTTTTCCAATTACTAAAGGTCTTATTCCAAAAGGGTCTCTTACTCCAATAAGTAAATCTCTTGCCAACATTACAAGAGCATATCCACCTTGTATCTGAAACAAAGCATCAATAATTTTATCTATGACTTTTCCTCTTTTTGATCTTGCAATTAACTGAACAATTGTTTCAGTATCAGACGTAGTATAAAAAATTGCACCATCTTCGACTAGTTTTCTTCTAAGAGTTATTGCATTTGTAAGATTACCATTATGAGCTACTCCAATTCCTCCAGTATTAGTGTCTGCGTAAAAGGGTTGAATATTTCTCAATGTTGTACCTCCAGTGGTACTGTATCTATTGTGGGCAATAGCAAAACTACCTGGTAAAGATTTTAAAACTTCTTCTTTATTAAAGTTATCACCAACTAATCCAAATCTTTTTTCTGAGTGATATTTTTTTCCATCAAAGGTTACAACTCCGCAGCCCTCTTGTCCTCTATGTTGTAATGCATGTAGACCAAGTGTAGAAAGTGTTGATGCGTCTTGGTTGTCGCTTATACCAAAAACACCACATTCCTCTTTTAGTTTAGGGTTAAAGTTCTTGAACTTTTTCTTTAGTGTCTTGATAATTTTCTTCATTCGGGAATTCTTTTATTAAATAATTACTACCCTTGAGAACATAAGGAAAGCTTATTGATTGGTCAAGATTTATTGGCCACTTATTATGATTATATATGATGTCTATTGTTGCAAAAATACATACTGAAATAACATACGCTCTTAAAAATCCGAAAAAGAAACCAAATATTTTATCTAAGGTGCCAATTCCCGAGTAACTTACTGCTTTACTGATTCCTTTATTAATCATTAAAACTATGAACAAAACAATTATAAAAATACTTAAACCAAGCACAATATCTAAAACATATTCGTTATCCAAAATACCTTCAACAAAAGGTTTTATTTTTGGGAACAAATAAAGAGTAACAACGTATGAAAATAACCACTTACTAGCTGACAAAACACTTAAAACAAAACCTTTAGAGGAGCATTTGATTAAAGATAATATTGTCAGGGCAAGATATATAATGTCGAACAATTGAAATTTGTCAAAAAAATTCAAAAACTGATCAAACATTTAATCTTTTTTCAAAAGGCCGAATGTATAAAATTAAACTAGGCAATAAAGTAAGCACTAGTATCATTGCTAAGAACATTGCAATCCCAGTAAAGACACCAAAATAAATCGTAGGAATGAAATTTGAAAGAACAAGTATTGAAAAACCAAAGATAATAGTAATCGATGTGTTTAATATTGCTACTCCTACAGTAGAGTGGCATAATCGTATTGATTCCTCATAATTATTATTTTTTTCATATTCCTCTCGGAAACGGTAGATATAGTGAATACTGTTATCAACAGCGATCCCTATCGTTATAGCGGCTATAGTTATTGTCATCATATCAAGCGGGATATCCAAGACTCCTATTAAGCCTAAAATTGAAAATGCAGCAATGAAATTTGGAATAACACCAATTAAAGAAATCTTTAAATTTCTAAATAAAACTAAGAACATTGCCATTATTCCACACATGACAAGGCCTAAAGTTAATATTTGAGATTTAAATAAACTTTGCAAAAGATTATTAAATAAAATTAAAACACCACCTAATTTAAATTCCTCTTTACTTAAACCAATTTCGTTTTGCATATCAAAATTAATCTTTTTAATTAAATCATTTCTTCTCAAATCTTTAGAAGAATCTTTTATTCTTAGACTTATTCTTGCTTCATCATCTTTAATTGAAATATAGGGATCAATAATTTCACTTTTAACTGCTTCGGGAATTTTACTGTATAAGACGCCCATCTCTAAAGTTCCTAATTCTTTATTGTTATTTAACTTTGTAGCTACCTGAATTATTGATGAAAATGACAGTACCTTTCCAACGTATTCTGTATTTTCTAAATAATTATGAACTTTATTAATCTTATCTATTTTATCCTTTGTAAACCAATATTTACTTTCATCACTATCCTCTTCATCCCAGTCCTTAAACTCATCATCATCTCCAGCGCTTTCTCCATTTTTTTTGCTAGAAAATTTTAAAATAATTTCTAAAGGTGTTGTGCCACCTAGTTTTTCATCAATTAACTTCATACCTTGATATATTTCAGTATCTTTGCTGAAATAATTAATAAAGCTATTTTCAACTTTTAATTTTGATATCCCAAAAATACTAAAAATTATAAAAAAAATTGAGATGATAAATACTAAATTTGTTTTTTCTATTGAAAGCTTAGAAAGTGGATTAGTTAAAAAAGATAAAGATTTTTCGTGAATATTTATTTCTTTTGAATAAAAAATTCCTAGCAACGCAGGAAGTAATGTGAAAGTGATCAAAAATGAAGTGATGAGTCCAAAAGTCATCATCCATCCAAAGTCAATAATTGGTTTAATGCCACTAAAAATTAAAGATAGAAAAGCACAAATTGTTGTTAACACGGTGTAAAGTATAGGCCAAACCATTTTGGAGGTTGCAATTTTTAAAACTTCATAATTATTTAGATCTGAATGAGTTTTAGTTAATTGAATATACCTTGTGCTTATATGAATGTTCATAGCCATTGTGAGTATCAACATCATAGCTATAAAATTTGATGATATTACAGTGACCTTCCAGTTCATTAGACCTAAAAATCCAATCATTATTATTACAGCGAAAAAACAACTAGAGATTGGAATTACAATCCAAAGAAGTTTTCTAAAAACGAACCACAAAGTAATTATAATAAAAACGAAAACACCAATACCAAATGCAATTATATCCTTCTTTATAAATGTCATCATGTCATCAGCAATCATCGGTATCCCTCCTAAATGAATTTTTCCGATATTCTTGAATGAGTTAATTACCTCTCTTATTTCTCGAATATTTGCATGATTTTCGGATTTAAGTTTATCTTTATAGACCTCAAATTCTTTTTCATTATCAAATGCAGATGACTCTAAAGATTTTTTTCTTTTTAAATTTACAATAATTCCTGTAGTTGTTGCATCTTCACTTATCACCAAATTTTTAAAAACTGGACTATTTAAAATTTCATTAAATGCTCTGTCTTTATCTATGTTTTCATCTTTCAAAGTTCTAAAATTTTTAATACGATCCATAAGTGGCTCGTCAGAACTTTCAAGCAAAGGCACATCTAATATAGTAACAACATTATGAACCCAATCTAAACTTTGTATTTTATATTTTAAACTAAGAATATTGTTAATTGAGTTTTCAGATGTTAAAGCCTCTTTTGGGGTAAAGGTAAGTACTAAAAAAATCTTTAGATTTATACCGTTGATTAATCTCTTTTAGATATTCTAAATCTGGATCCCCTTCTATAAGTAAAGTTTCCGAGGATGCATCTAGCCTAAAATCTTTAGTATTAATTAAAAAAAAAGATGTAACTAAAATTAATATTAAAAAAACTATACGTGGATTCTTTAAAATTAATAATTGATAAATATTTGAAAACATAAGTAAATATATATCTTATACTTAATTATTTGTAGCATCATTAAATTTTGTAAACATTTCCTCAAATTCTAATGTGATTTTACCGGTTGGACCATGTCTCTGTTTACCAATAATTAATTCTGCCAAATGTGAAATTTCGTTCATTTTTGCTTGCCATTCCGCGTGTTCAACTGTAGCAGGTCTAGGCTCTTTTCCTTTTAAATAATAGGACTCTCTATAAACAAACATTACAACATCCGCATCTTGTTCAATTGATCCTGACTCTCTAAGATCAGACAATTGTGGTTTTTTATCATCTCTTTGTTCCACAGCTCTTGATAATTGCGAAAGAGCCAGAACAGGCACAGCAAGTTCCTTTGCTAGCGCTTTAAGTCCTTGTGTAATTTCTGAAATTTCTTGAACCCGACCCTCTTTAAAATTTGAAGCTCTCATTAATTGTATATAGTCAACTACGATCATATCTAAACCATAAAGTCTTTTAATCCTTCTAGCCCTGTTAGATAAAGCAGCTATAGTGATTGCTGGGGTTTCATCTATATAAAGTGGTAATTCAGAAATGTTTTTAGACGTTTCTAAAAATTGTTCAAATTGTTCCTCAGAAATTTTACCTCTTCTAATATCATTAGATTTAATTCTTGATTGTTCAGCCAAAATTCTTGTTGATAATTGTTCAGAAGACATTTCAAGAGAAAAAAATGCTATACAAGATTTTCTATTAGTTTTTTGAATATTTGTAGCAGCATTAAAAGCAATATTAGTAGCTAAGGCAGTTTTACCCATAGCAGGTCTTCCAGCAATAATTACCAAATCAGATTTATGCAAACCACCAAGCCTATCATCTAAGTCTCTTAAACCAGTTGGTACACCAACAATTCCTTCCTCGTTTTTATAAGCGCTAGAAGCCATGTCAATAGTCTGTCTCACAGCCTCATCAAATTTTATTATATTAGAATTAAAAGAACCTTTTTCAGCAAGATCATAAAGTATTCTCTCTGAGTTTTCGATAATGGATTTTCCATTAACATTTATGTCATTTAGTTTTGCAGTATCAATTATATTTTCAGAAATTTTGATAAGCTCTCTTCTTACAAACATATCGTAAATTATCTTTGAGTACTCTATAGCTTGCCTTGACGATGTTGAAAATTTCGTTATTTTTATTAAATACTCTGGTACATTTAACTCATCATTTTCGTTTTCAAAATGATTTTTAAGAGTAATAGGATTTGCTAAAAGCCCTTTGTAAATAAGATTTTGTATAGAACCAAATATTTTTTGGTGGAGTGGATCAAAAAAATTTTTATCCGATATTATACCTGTAATCTCATCAAAAATTTCATTCTGAGTTAAAATAGATCCTATAACCGATTGTTCAGCTTCAATATTATTTGGAAGTTCTTTAAAATTATTTTGAATTAGGTTTAAATTTATGTTCACACCAGATTTTACAATTTTAAAAATTGAAAAAACAGGGCAAATATACTATGGGGAAAAAATTGTATAAACTATTTGATATTATCCTCAGAAATTACTTTAATTATTATTTCTGCTTGTACCTCTGAGTGAAGATTAATTTTCACTTTGAAAGTCCCTAAAGATTTAATTTCATTTAAAGGTTGTATTAGCGATGGTTTAATATCTATTTTTTCTGATAGGTTTACTATTTTTGATATCTCAGTTGGTTTTATTGATCCATAAAGATCATTGTTCTCAGTTGTAAGCTTTTTAACCTCGTAAGTTTTATTTTTTAAGCTTTCATAAATTTGCTTAGCATTTTTTTTCTTCTCCTGGTCCTTCTTACTTAGCTCACTTTTAATTTTTTCAACTTCTTTAATATTTTCTTTTGAAGCATATAAAGCCTTTTTATTTGAAATCAGGTAATTTCTTGCAAAACCCCTTTTAACTTCAATTACTTCTCCAATAGACCCAATTTTAGATAAGTTCTCTAATAGTATAACTTTCATAATTTAAATTAATGCTAAGTTTCTAGCTCTCTTGATTGATAATGAAAGCTCTCTTTGTTTCTTTTGTGAAACATTAGTAATTCTTGATGGAAGAATTTTTCCATTTTCTGAAACAAACCTTTTTAGTAATTTTATGTTCTTATAATCAACTTTTGGAGCATTTTTTATTGATAGTGGACAGCTTTTTTTAAATTTGTATTTATTGGGCTGAAAAATACTTAATTTTGAAAAACTGCTACTTTTTCCTTTCTTAGAATTATTTTTTCTACTTTTCATCTAATTTTTTTTTCCCTTTTTTTGTTTCTTCACTTTCTTCTTTTCCAAAATAATTTTCTTTTAAATCAAATTTTTTTACTCGAATAGTGACATAACGTAATAAGTTTTTGTCTATTTTTTCATTTTTCTCCAATTCTTTAATCAAGTCACCGTCACCTTTAATTTTAAAATGAATATAATTTCCTTTTTTATTTTTTTTAATTAAATAAGATAAGTTTAATAAACCCCAGTCTTGAGTTTGAACTAAATTACCTTTGTTTTCTTCAATTAACTTGGAATATTTTTCTTTTAAACTTTTAATTTGACTAGGACTTATGTCTTGCCTTGCTATGATTGTGTGTTCGTATAGATTCATTTTTAGTTTTATATAAAAAAAATTGATATACTATTATAATAGTTTTATTACAAGACAAAAATAAAGAGTTAAAAAAGATGTTTTCTATAGTTTTTCCAGGTCAAGGATCACAAAAAATTGGAATGATAAAGGAATTTTATGAGAAATATGATCTTGTTAAACGATTGTTTAAAGACGCAGACGAAATCCTAAATGTTCCAATTACAAAAATAATATTTGAGGGCCCAGAGAATAAATTAAACCTTACTGAAAATACTCAACCAGCAATATTTCTAGCCAGTTATTGTATTTTTGAAATTATTAAAAAAGAGTTTGGATATGATTTTAAAAAATTTAAATATTTTGCTGGTCATTCTTTGGGTGAATACTCTGCCTTAGCTTGCGTAGGTTCGATAAGTTTTGAGGATACGCTCAAAATCTTACAGAAAAGAGGAAAGTTTATGCAAGAAGCAGTACCACGTGGAGAGGGAGCAATGTTGGTTGTTTTAGGAATGACATCTAAAGAATTAGATAAAATTTTAGAAATGAATAACAAAAAATATGAATGTTTTATCGCCAATGACAATTCCAATGTTCAAGTGGTTGTAAGTGGTCTTAAAAAAGACATTAATTTATTATCAGATGATTTGAACAATAAAAAAATTAAAAACTTAAAATTAAATGTAAGCGCGCCTTTTCATTGCAAATATATGAAAAAAGCTTCTGAAAAAATGACTAGTTACATTAATGATTTAAAAATTAATGAGTTAGAAAAACCGATAATATCAAATGTTACAGCCAAAGAGACTCGTTCATCTAAAGAAATTAAATCACTATTGATATCGCAAATTGAAAAAAAGGTTCGTTGGTTAGAGAGCGTTGAATATATGATTAATAATGGAGTTAATAATTTTGTAGAAATTGGACCAGGAAAAGTGCTATCAGGGTTAATAAAAAGAATTAATAAAAATGTTAACGTCAACTCGATCAATAACGAAGAAGATATCAAATTATTAATAAATGATTAATTTAAAAAACAAAAAAGCTGTCATCACTGGTGCTACAGGTGGTATCGGATATTCGATTTTAGAAAAGTTCCATTCGGAGGGTGTGAATGTGTTAGGTTCAGGTACGAATGATGAAAAATTAAGCAAACTCAAGAATGATTTTTCCGGGGCGATATTTAAAAAATTTGATATATCAAAGCATGATGAAATTGAAAAATTTGTAGATGAAGTTTGTAGTGAGTTAGACGGCTGTCCAGAAATATTGATTAATAACGCAGGAATTACAAAAGATAACTTATCTTTAAGAATGTCTCAAAAAGAATGGCAACAAGTTATAGATATTAATTTAACTTCTACATTTTTATTGTGTAAATTTTTTTTAAAAAAAATGATTAAAAATAAATCTGGAAAAATAATTAATATAACCTCAGTTGTTGGTCATACTGGAAATGTAGGTCAGGCAAATTATGCAGCTTCTAAATCTGGTATTATAGGAATGAGTAAAAGCTTAGCATTAGAGTATGCTAAAAAGAATATTAATATCAACTGCATATCGCCAGGGTTTATAAAAACAAATATGACTGAAAAAATAGACCCAAAATTTAAGGAATTGATATTATCAAAAATACCTTCAAATAGATTGGGTGAACCATCAGATGTAGCCAATGTAGCTGCCTTTTTATCATCAGAAATGTCAAATTATATCACCGGAGAAACAATTCATGTTAATGGAGGTATGTATTTGGGTTGACAAAAGTTCTTTTTTATTTATTAAGAAAAAATCAAACAAAGGATCAAAATGGCAGATGATATATCAAGTAAAGTTAAAAAAATTGTTGCAGACCACTTAGGCATAGACGAAGCAAAAGTTACTGATGAGGCTAGTTTCATTGATGATTTAGGAGCTGATAGCTTAGATACAGTAGAATTAGTAATGGCTTTCGAAGAAGAATTTGGATCAGAGATCTCAGACAGTGAAGCTGAAAAAATTCTTACAGTAGGTGATGCAATCAAATTTATTGAAAACAAAAGTAATTAATTTTTAATGCCCCCAATGAGTGAAGGGATAATGGTAATTCTTTCATCCCCATCAGGAGCAGGGAAAACAACTTTAGTTAAACTTTTATCGGAAAGAAAAGGTTTCGTTACATCAATCTCACATACGACAAGAACCCCAAGATCAAATGAACTGGATGGTAAAGATTATTATTTTGTAAATAACGATAAATTTCAACAAATGATAAAAAATGAGGAATTTTTAGAATATGCAAAGGTTTTTAAAAATTTTTACGGAACAACAAAATCAAATATATTTAAAGAATTAAGTAAAGGAAATAATGTTATCTTTGATATTGATTGGCAAGGAACAAATCAAATTATATCTCAAAAATTAAAAAATAAATTATTAACTTTTTTTATTTTGCCTCCAAGCAGGGAAGAATTATTTAAAAGACTTTCAAACAGAGATATGAAAGATAAACTTATAGCCGAAGAGAGAATGAAACAATTCGATAAAGACGTTTTACACTGGAAAGATTATAATTATGTAATTATAAATAATGATCTTGAAGTTTGCTATCAACAAATATCTAATTATATAGATCAAGAAATCAACAAAAAGGAAAGTAACTACGATTTAGATTGAATTAAAGCTCATATCAAAAAACTAATCTCCTAAGGCCTCATACTCATTAACAATTTTTAAATATTTATCAACATCTATATTTTGCGGTCTATCAGATGGCTTCAAATTGAACTTTTTATAATTAAATAAAAAATTTTTGAATAAAATATTTATAGGTTTTTTTATCATTTTTCTTCTTTGACTAAAAAAAATTTTTGTTATTTTCTCTAAATTTTTTGGATCATTAATTTCATAAAATATTTTTTTTGGAATAAATTCTAAAAACTGTACTTTGAACTTTTGGCTTTGGAAAAAAACTTGTTGGCTTAACATCAGTCACTTTCTTTACATCAAATCTCCATTTGGATAAAATTGTAATTCTGCTGTATTCTTTTGAATTAACATTCGCTAAAATCCTTTCAGCTACCTCTTTTTGAAACATTAAGATCATTTTCGAAACATTAAGTTTACTATTAAGGCACCAATCTGATAAAATTTTAGTTGAAATATTGTAAGGAAGATTACCTAATATTAAAAATTTTTTTCCATGATAAAATTCATAAGGAACTTTTAGAATATCTTTATTGATCATAACTATTTTATTCAAAAATTGTTTTTCCAAAACATTTGCCAGGCTTTCGTCTTTTTCTATTACATATATTTTTCTTGGTTTTTGAGAAATAATTGATTTTGTTAAATTCCCTGTTCCTGGGCCCACTTCTAATATTTCGTCACTATAGCTTATCTCAGATGCTTTAATAATTTTACCGATTATATTTTTATCAATTAAAAAATTTTGTCCTAAACTTTTTT
>CACHYX010000019.1 GCA_902584225.1 uncultured Pelagibacteraceae bacterium | reverse complement strand
AAGACTTATAGATAAAAAAATTCCATTTTTTTCTTACAATAAATTTAATGTTCTAAGTTTTTTTGATAAGGACCATGGTGAGAGAGATGGTTCTGATTTAGGAATATGGGTGGGAAAAAAATTAAAAGAAAAAGGAATTACTTCAGAAGATATTAAGATTAAAATACTTTGTTACCCTAGAATTTTTGGATATGTTTTCAATCCACTAAGCATTTTTTTTATTTATGATAGAACTGGTGAACCAATTGCAATTTTTTATGAAGTAAAAAATACATTCGGAGAACAACACACTTATATATTTGAAGTTAAAAATTCAACACCACAAATTAAAAATGATTGCAAAAAGAAGTTTTTCGTATCTCCCTTCATGGATCTTCAATCAGAATATTTCTTTAAAGTATTATTACCTCATGAAAAATTATCTGTAATCATTGATCAAAGAGATAAGGAAGGTAAGCTTCTGTTTGCATCCCAAGATGGAATTAGGCATGATTTAACCTTAAAAAACTTATTGTTTTGCTATCTAAAGTACCCTCTAATGAGTTTTAAAGTAATATCAGCTATACATTTTGAAGCATTAAAATTGTGGATCAAAGGCGTTAAGTTGATCAAAAAAAACATTAAAATAAAAAATAATACGACCTTTGAAAACTAATGATAAATAAAATTTCAGATAAAATCGTCTTTTCTGGTTTAAAGTTAATAAAGCACGGCAAGTTAAATGTTATTACTTTCCAAAACAAAAAATTACAGTTTGGAAACGATGGTAGTTTAGAAGTAAGTATTAAAATTAATAAGCCGGACTTTTCAAAAAATATAATTGCAAAAGGTAGCGTTGGTTTAGCCGAATCTTATATGAGAGGGGATTTTGAAACAGATGATTTATCTAAGTTAATTGAATTAAGTGCCAAGAATATAAAGCTAGTTCATAGATTTTCTGGAATACTAGACTTAACATATTTAAATTATTTCAAAAGATTTATTAATCGAAACACTAAAACAAAAAGTAAAGAACATATTTCAAAACATTATGATCTTGGAAATGAATTCTTTTCTTTGTGGCTTGATGATACATTAACTTACTCAAGTGCAATTTTTGAAAATGAGAAATCAAATTTATACGAGGCACAAATAAACAAATATAAAAAACTTTCAAATCTGCTTAAACCAAGATCAGGTGATAAACTACTAGAAATCGGATGCGGGTGGGGAGGATTTGCAGAATATATTGGTAAAAACCATGATGTTAATCTTGATTGTATTACAATATCTAAAAAGCAATATGAATTTGCAAAAAGACGTATTCATGACGCTGGCCTTAGCGAAAAAATTAATATTCAAATGAAAGATTATAGAGATGTAAAACAAAATTATAATTCTATAGCTTCTATAGAGATGATTGAAGCTGTGGGAAAAGATTATCTAAAAAATTACTTTCAAACAATTAAGAAAAATTTGGTACCTGGCGGCAAAGCTGCAATCCAAGCCATTACAATTGATGATAAACTATACAGTAGATATAAAAGGAAAGAAGATTTTATCCAAAAATATATCTTCCCTGGAGGTTTTTTGCCATCAAAAGAGTCAATCTTAAACTATGCAAATAAAACTGGACTTAATTTTGATCAATGTAATTCTTATGGTTTACACTACAGCAATACTCTTAAGATCTGGAGAGATAAATTTTCAGAAAGATGGGAAGAAATTTCTGAACAAGGTTTTGACAATACCTTCAAAAGAATGTGGAATTTCTATTTATCCTATTGTGAAGCAGGATTTAAATCTAAGAATATTGATTTAATTCAATTTTCTTTAACTAATAAAGCATAATAAAAATGAAAATAATAAATTCAATTTTGTTGATAATTACTTTAGCTTTAGTTACAAGCTGTTCTAATAATATGAAACCAGAAGACTTCAAAAACACAGAGCCAACTCTTTTAATTGAAGAATACTTTGATGGGAAGGTTAAAGCTTGGGGAATTTTACAAGACCGAAGTGGAAAAGTTACAAGACAGTTTAAAGCAGATTTAGTTGGATCCTTTAAAGAAAATGTCATCACTTTAGATGAAGATTTTTATTGGACTGATGGTGAAAAACAAAAGAGATCATGGAAAATAAAAAAAATTGATGACAATAACTATGTTGGCACTGCCCCAGATGTAGTGGGAGAGGCTACAGGTGTTCAATACGGATCAGCGTTTAAATTTAAATACGATTTAATGGTGCCTTTTAAAAATAAGAATATCAAAATTTCATTTGATGACTGGATATTTAAACAAGACGAAAAAGTTGCGATTAATCGTGCAACGCTTACTAAGTTTGGATTTAAAGTTGGAGAACTTACTGTATTTTTTATGAGGGACTAATCTTTAATTCGCTTCATCCCTTTTTCAAGAATCTTAAAATATAAACCATTTGGAAGTACCTTAAGAACCTTCATAATTGTTGTAAAAGACTTAGGAAAATGAATTTCAAAACCTTTACTTTTTGTCAATCCTTTAAACATTTGTTCTGCAGCAAACTGAGGCGATTTAATCATCGGCATTGGAAAATCATTTTGGTCAGTCATAGGAGTTTTTATAAATCCAGGACTTACAAGAGATACTCTCACATTACTTCTTTTGAGGTCAAAATATAAACTTTCAGCAAAACTAGATAACGCTGACTTGGATGCACAATAAGCTCCCGCTGCAGGAAGACCTCTATATCCTGCCACAGATGATACTATAGATATTTGCCCTGACTTTTTGTTTTTGTAATACTCATAAACTGCATTTATAGAATTCACTGTTCCAAAAAAATTTACTTCCATTATTTTTCTTACTTTTTCAAGATTTAATGTTTTTTCAGATTTTGGATCGTGAATCCCTGTACAGAAAACAGATATATCAACTTCTCCAAGCTTTTCTTTTACTTGCGAGAATATACTTTTACATTTTTCGTTGTCGGTAACATCTAGAGGAAAAGCAATAATATTCTCATTAGATTTAGATATTTCATTTAATAAATTTTCTCTTCTTGCGGAAATAGCAACTTTCCAGCCTTCTTGAGCAAATTTTAGCGCTAAGGATTTTCCTATACCACTGCTAGCTCCTGTAATCCAAATTGTTTTATTATTCATATAAGATTGATGTATAGTATGATTATGCTTAAAAATAAATTTATATCTTTTCTTCTATTTGCAATAGTTACATATTCAGCGTCTTTTATCGGTAGTATAGCGACAATTTCTTACAAAGAACCATGGTACTCAAGTTTAAATAAATCGTTTCTAACTCCACCAGATTGGGTCTTTGCTCCTGTATGGACTACATTATATTTATTCATGACCATAGCAATATGGGCAGCGTGGCATAAGAATTATAAAAATATAAATCTTGTTTTAATTTATTTTATTCATCTATGCTTTAATACAACTTGGAGTATAGTTTTTTTTGTTTTTCACAATATTCTTTTTGCTCTTTTAAATTTACTAGTAATTATTTTTTTCATAATAGTTTTAATTTTAAAATATAAAGATATAAACAAAGTAAGTTATTATTTAATGATTCCTTATTTACTTTGGAGTTGTTATGCATTAATTCTAAATTTTGGCTTGTTAATATTAAATTAATATGGATGACGTTGTAATAATAGGTGGTGGTATAATAGGGGCTGCAACAGCTTATTTTTTGTCAAAAGAGGGTAGAAAAGTTAAAGTTATTGAAAGAGATCCAACTTATAGAACTGCATCTTTCCCTTTATCATTAGGCGGTTTTAGAAGACAATTTTTTCAAACAGAAAATATACTTTTAGGAAAATTTGCTAGAGAATTTATTTTTCAAATACCTAAGCTTTTAAAAACAAAAAAAAATCCCAAGCCTACTGCTAGTATGGTACCTAATGGATATTTGCTTATGTTTGGAGCAGAACATGCAGAGGAGCAATATAAAGCTCTTGAAAATCATAAAGCATGCGATGCAGGGACAAAAAATATAAAAGGTTCTGATTTAAAACAATACTTTCCTTATATAAATAATGAAAGCATCGAAACAGCAACTTTTACAGATAACAAAAGTGAAGGTTGGATTGATCCATTTATGTTCCATGGAGCATTAAAAAGTAAAGCAATCGAGCTAGGTGCTGAGTTTGTAAAAGGTGAAGTCAAATCATTATCAGAGATAAAGGCTAAGACTATCGTATCAGCGGCTGGATGTTGGACAAAAGAATTGTTGGAAGATATTCCAGTTGAGCCACAAAAACACACTGTCTTTAGAGTAAAGTGTCCCAAACATATTCCCGAAATGCCTTTGACTGGAGACTTAACCACCGGAGTTTATTGGCGACCAGAGGGTAAGGAGTATCTTGCAGGATCTCCCAAATCTGTTTTTGATGCAAAAGATCTTGAACCTGCATGGGATGATTTCGAGGAATTAGTTTGGCCAGCTCTTGCTCAAAGGGTTCCAATATTTGAAGAATTAAAATTAACAGGCGGTTGGGCCGGATACTATGATTGTAATAGATTAGATAATAATGCTGTAGTTGGTAAGCACCCAAAGTTTGAAAATGTTTACCTTGCTACTGGTTTTACTGGAAGAGGTTTAATGCAAGCTCCTGGTATAGGTAGAGCTTTAACAGAATTAATTACGACCGGAGCATATCAATCTATTGACATTTCTAATATGGCGGTTGAAAGAGTTTTAGGAAAAGAGGCTAGACCAGAACCGTACGTTTTATAAAAACTATTTACAATAAATATCTCCCCACAATAATTTATTATTTACAATCTCATTTTTAAGTTTAAGAATCAAATTATCACTATTTGTCCAATCAAAGTAAAATTTTCTACTTTCACCAATAGAAAAGTTAAATTGGTTGTAGCCAATTTTCTTCAGATGGATAAGACATTTTATTGATTGATCTAAAAATTCAGAGGTAAATTCAAATGATATTATTCCTGCTTTTTGAGATAATCCCAATAATACTTCAAGCTCAAATCCCTCTACGTCAATCTTAATATAATTTGGCAATCCATAAATTTTTATTAGATGATCAAGAGTTGTAACTTCTACGGAAATTTTTTGATCCCATTTCTCATCAGAAAATCTTCCTTTTTTCCAGTGTTTTGCCATAGTTGAAATCGTAGGCATTTTTGAATTTATCTCTAATGTCATGTTTCCCACTGTTCTACCGACTGCTTTTTCAAGAATTTCAACTTTTTTATTGTTTTTAAAACTTTCTTTTAATTGTTTTACACATTGAGGCAAAGGTTCTAACATAAGAATCTTAAGATCTTTATCTAAAATTTTTTTTGATTTTTCACCTAAATGAGCACCAATATCAAAAAACAAATCACCAGAATTCAATAATTTCAGAACATCATGAGATTTCTTTTTTGAAGTAAGATTTGATAAATGAAAACACTTTAGTTAAGTCCCACAAAATGTTTGATACTTTTTGTCAGTTTTAGGAGGTGGAGATTTATACTTAGTCAAAACCTTTTGATTTGTGTATGGATTTTTCAGAGCTTGAAGCAAATCATTAAATGGTGTCAGATCATTATTTTCAGCTGATTTTAAAACATTTTCAACGTTATGATTTCGAGGAATTATTACAGGATTATTTAGTTCCATTAAATTTTTGCTATCTTTAGTTAATCTTTTCTGCCATTTTATCCTCCAATTATCAAATTTATCATTTTGATAATCCTTTTTATCGTCAATGCCTTGGTCCATTAAAAATAAAAAAGTGTTTGTGTAGTCTAATTCTTGCTTTTTCATAATCTCTAATAATTCAAAAATAATTAAATTATCCTCCTTATCGTCACCAATTAGACCTAACTTACTTTTCATCATATTAAACCATTTTTCCTCATAAATTTTATCGAATTTATCGATAAGTTCTGTTGCCATTTTTAGAGCATCATCTTTATTTGGGTTAATCAAAGTTAGTAAACATTCAGCAAATCTAGCCAAATTCCATTTGGTGATAGCTGGCTGATTTCCATATGCATATCTTCCCATATGATCAATAGAACTGAAACAAGTGCCTAGATTATAACTATTCATAAAAGCACACGGACCATAATCTATCGTTTCACCTGAAATCGCCATGTTATCAGTATTCATTACTCCGTGAATAAATCCTACACGCATCCAATTGACTACTAGTTCAATCTGCTTATCAATTAATTTGCTAAGTAAGTCGTAAGCATTATTTTTTGATTTTGATATTTCAGGATAGTGTCTTTTAATTGTGTAATTAACTAAAGTATTGAGTTCATCTAAATTTTCTCTTGTTTTAATAAATTGAAAGGTTCCAACTCTAATATGACTTGAAGCAACCCTTGTTAATATTGCACCCTGCAATGGTTTTTCTCTAATCACATTTTCTCCAGTTTTTACAACTGCCAAACTTCTAGTCGTCGGTATGTTTAATGAGTGCATAGCTTCACTAATTAAATATTCTCTTAACATTGGACCTAATGCTGCTCTTCCATCTCCGTTTCTTGAAAAAGGTGTCTGGCCTGACCCCTTGAACTGAACATCAAGTCTTTGATTGCTTTTAGATATATGTTCACCTAGTAAAACTGCACGACCATCACCCAACATTGTAAAATGACCAAATTGATGACCCGCATATGCTTGAGCTAAAGATTTGGACCCCTTTGGGAGCAAATTTCCAGAAAACATTTTTGCTAGCTGTTCATTATCTACATTAGAAAAATTCAAACCCATTTGTTCAGCTAGATCATGATTAAAAATTACTAACTCTGGACGTTTTACTGGAACAGGAGAGATTTCATAAATAAAAGATTTCGGTAAATTTGAATATGAGTTATCAAAATTCCATCCAATTGTTTTTTCTTTATTCATCATTTCCAATTTTCTTTACATACAAACCCAAAACTCCATTAAAGATTGAAACAGCAATTATAATTGATTGACCCTTAAAAGAGTAAAAATCAAAAGTTGGGTAAAAACCTATAGCAACACTTAAGAAAAGATAAGTTAATATAAAAGGTCTAAAAAATTTCTTTATTCTCAATTTTTATTTTTTCTTATATTTTGCGGCCTCCTCAGAACCACTTGTTGCTGAACCTTTACTGTAAGAGTGTGCACCCATTCCAGCCAATTGTCCATCTTTTACAATAAGGTATTGATCTCTTATTGGTTTTTTATCGAAGAAGCATTCTAATATTTCTCTTACACCATCTGCATATCTCGCTTGAGCAGAAAGCGAAGTTCCAGATGTGTGAGGAGTCATTCCGTGATTATGCATTGATCTCCATACATGGTCATTGGGAGCAGGTTGGGGGAACCATACATCACCAGCATATCCACTTAACTGACCAGATTTTAATGCATCTGCTATATCGTTTTTGTTACAAATTTTTCCTCTTGCAGTATTTACTATATAAGCGCCTTTTTTCATTTTACTTATCATTTTTTTATCAAATAAGTTTTCTGTTTCAGGGTGCAATGGACAGTTAATAGTAACTACGTCACAAACTTTTACCATTGACTCTACAGACTCATGAAAAGTTAGATTTAATTCTTTTTCTACACTCTCAGGTAATTTATGTCTGTCAAAGTAGTGTAAATGTACATCAAAAGGTTTCATTTTTCTTAAAGCATCAAGACCAATTCTTCCTGCAGCAACTGTTCCAATATGCATTCCTTCAACATCATAACTTCTATGCACGGCATCAGCTATATTCCATCCACCTTCATTAACAATTCTATGTTGATTATGATAATCTCTGACCATTGACACAATCATCATTACAATATGTTCAGCTACAGATCTTGAGTTACAAAAAGTAACTTCAACAACATCAATTTTATTGTCCATTGCCGCTTGTAAGTCTACGTGATCAGATCCTATACCAGCGGTAATTGCCATTTTTAAATTTTTTGCTTTTGCTATTCTCTCTTTAGTTAAGTAATACGGAAAAAATGGTTGAGAAATTACGATGTCTGCATCAACAATGTGCTTGTCTGCTTCACATCCATCACCATCTTTACTATTAGTAACAACAAATTCATGACCATTGCTCTCTAAAAATTTTCTAAGTCCTAGCTCTCCTGATACACATCCAAGTAATTGACCAGGCGTAAAGTCTCTTCCTTTAGGAGAAGGTAATGTCATTCCGTCAGGATATTTTTCAAGTTTTGGTAAGTCACTCAATGGATATGATTTTGGCATTCCACCTTTTGGATCGTCATATAAAACACATAAAATTTTCATTTTTTTCTCCTAGTTGTTTATAAAAGCAATTATCTTGAATTTATATGACAGAATGTAGCACAATAATTAAGCGTCTAGCAAATAAATAGTGTTTATTTTGGATAGTTTTTTTTGAGTATAAATTTGTTCAATACAACCCCAAAAATTATAATAATCACAGAACCAGTGATGACAGGGCTTAACAAGTAATCAAATGAAGCAGAACCTATAATAACAATTATCGGATTACCTCCAGCTGGTGGATGAGTGACGTTTAACATAATCATAAAAAAAACTCCAATACCAACTGCTATGGGAATTAAAATGTACTCTGGTAGAGGAATAAACGTTAAAGCAATTACTCCTACTGTAGCAGTTACTAGATGACCAAAAAAAATATTTTTGGGATGTGCAAAGGGGCTTTCTGGATAACCATATAATAATACCATTGTTGAACCAAACGAGGCTAATAGAAAGAGTCCATAATCAGTCTTATAGGTTAGCAGTGTTAATACCCCGATTGTAATAGCTGAAAAAAGACCAGCTATAGAGTTGTCGATAATTTTTTTAGTTTCCATTTGTTAAGCCTTTCTTTAAAGCATTGAAAGGTAGAAGTATACATTCTTTTCTACTAATATTTTTTGAGCTTATTAATTCTTTATATTTTTTTAAGTTATTGGGTAAGTCACCTTTGTTTTTAAAAAATTCATTTGCACAATCACAAACTTCAATCATTTCTTCAACTTTTTTTCCATTTGAATTACTTGATAACAAATTTGCAGAAGCCTGGCAGTAAACACAATTTTTACCTTGATATGAAACTTTGGTAATTTTTCCTTTATTTATCTTAAAAAATAATTGGATCTCATCTCCGCATAAGGGATTTTTAGCTTTAGAGTTGTGTGTAAAATCTGATATTTTTTTTTGAGATTTCGTATCAGAGGCCAGTCTTAAAATTTTAAGGTCCATTTACCCAGTATATGAAATTGGCTTAAATTTGCTAGTTGATAAGTTATCCAACTCAAATCGGACGAAAATCGATATAGATTTTTGTTGTTAAAGATTAAGAATAATAATATTAATTTGAAATGTTAGAGCTGAGAAATGAGAAAGTTGCCATCCCTGTAGTTTTGTTGGCCGGTATTTTGTGGTCTTTTGGACCCTTAGTTGTAAGACATATTGATCAACCAGAATTAGTTCCATGGCAATATTTATTAGGTAGAGGTGTTACAATTTTCTTAATACTCAACTTATACTTATTTTTTGAAGAAGGAATTTCATTTTATAAAAATTATAAAAAACTTGGAATATCAGGATTAGTTGGGGGCACAGGACTGGGTATTGCTATGATCACATTTATTTGGTCAATAACAAATACTTCAGCTGCAATTACTTTATTATGTTTAGCGGCTATGCCTTTCATTACCGCATTTTTAGGTTTTTTGTTCTTAAAGGAAAGAATTTCAACAAATGTTTGGATTGCAATAATTATTGCTGCTATTGGTATAATAGTAATAGCATTCGGTAATACTAATAAAGGTTCAATTTTTGGTCTTTTGTTTGGCATTCTATCTGCAGTAGGATTTTCAATTTTTTCTGTGTCTCTTAGATGGAGACCTGAAACCCCAAAATTTACAACAGTTGCCATTGCAGGATTGATTTGTGCAATAGTTTCAATAGTAATATTGGTTGAGACTGACAGTAGTTTGATTTCTTCAAGTCGTAACCAAGGCTTGTTTTCAGTTCACGGAACTTTGGTTTGTCTAGGATTAATACTTTATTCTTTAGGATCTAGGGTTATACCTGCTGCAGAGCTTACACTTTTGTCATTAACAGAAGTGATTGGTGGAATTTTTTGGGTTTGGTTACCAATATTAGGAATTAATGAAGTTCCTACTAATAACACAATTATAGGCGGCTTTTTAATTTTTATCTCAATAATTTATTATAGTTTAATTATAAAAAACAATAGAAGATTTATTGCATTAAACTAAATGACAAATAAAAAAATTGTTAATAGTTGGAATGAGTGGGATCCACTTAAGCATGTGATTGTTGGAAGAGCAGACGGTTGCTGTATACCAGCTCCAGAGCCAGCTTTAGATGCAAAAGTTCCCGAAGACTCAGATATGAAAGGTCAACACGGACCGCGGACAAAAGATACAGTTGATAAAGCTAATCAACTTCTAAATGATTTTGCCTCCTTACTCGAAAAAAGAGGTATCAAAGTGGATAGACCAACTCCTTTAAATCATAATCAAAAAGTTTCTACACCTGATTGGGAAGTTGAAAGTATGTTTGGCTGTATGCCTGCAAGAGATATAATTTTAACTGTTGGAAACGAAATGCTAGAAGCCACAATGAGTTATAGATGTAGATGGTTTGAGTATTTAAATTACAGACCTTTACTTAAAAAATACTATGATCAAGATAAAAATATGAGACATGAGTCAGCTCCAAAACCTCGACTAACAGATACAGATTATAGAAAGGATTATTTATCTGATAAGATTGGTGTAAAAAAAAGATTGGAGTGGACTGAAAAAAAATTTTTTGTTACTACAGAAGAAGAACCTTTATTTGATGCCGCAGATATATTGCGATTTGGTAAGGATTTAATAGTTCAACATGGTTTTACTACAAACTTAAGTGGAATTGATTGGTTAAGAAGACATTTCAAAAATCACAGGGTGCATGCTGTAAATTTTCCAGGAGATCCATATCCAATTCATATCGATGCAACTTTTACTCCTGTTACAGAAGGTATAATTATTAATAATCCTCAAAGAAAGCTACCAGCTTCACAACGAAAACTTTTTGAAGATAATGGATGGAAAATTTTAGACTCAGCTCAACCAGCACATAATACTCCACCTCCATTATGCTATTCCTCAGTTTGGCTTTCAATGAATGTGCTCGTTTTAGATCCAAAAACAGTTTGCGTAGAAAAAAGCGAAATTTATCAAGCAGAGCAATTGTATAAATTAGGTCTTGAAGTTATCCCAGTAGAGATGAGAGATGCATATGCTTTTGGTGGTGGTCTTCATTGTTGCACTGCAGATGTATATAGGGAAGGGGACTTAAAAGATTATTTTCCTAAACAATAATTAATTTTTAGAAGAATTTTCGACATCAAGGGCCTCTAATTTTTGTGAAACCTCTTCACTATTATCAGAGAAGTTCGCATCATTGCTTCTTCTATTACTTTCTCTGACTCTCAATTTTTCTTCTTTTAATTTCTCTTGCTCTTCTCTTGCTTTTTGTTCACGATCAAATTTTTCTTCCCATTCTCTTAATTTAAGCGCCTCAAGATTTCTTTTCTCTTGTTCTTTTTCTTCCCTTAATTTTTGTTCTCTTCTTTTTCGTCTTGTCTCTTTTAATTCTTTTTGTCTTTGTTCATCTTCTCTTACTTTTAAATCAACATCTTTACGATTTTGTTCTTCAGATCTAATTTGAAGCTCTTTCTCTCTCTTTTTTA
>CACHYX010000018.1 GCA_902584225.1 uncultured Pelagibacteraceae bacterium | reverse complement strand
ATCCTGAAGATAGTGCACTTAATATAAAATATTTTAAACCTGACTCGGAGGAAAAAATATCATCTCTTTTGAATGCCGCGAGTACATATAACGCTAAAGATTGTAATTCTAGACCAACATAAAAAACTATTAGATCGTTAGAACTTACCATTACAAGCATACCGAGAATTGAAGATAAAATTAAAATTGGATATTCAATTTTTAAAATATCATTTTGTTTTACATAATTTAATGAACATACCATTACAAGAAACGCAGAGATTAATATTACTGACTTGATTAAAGTCGTGAAATAATTAATTTTATAACTATTGTTAAATAAATCTATCGGGGATTGAGGATTTAAATTGATATTTATCGCAAGCCCAACCAGTAAAATTATACAAGAGAAATTGTAAATAAATGATTCACTTTTTTTCTTAAATACACCAATCAGTAATAGAGATAGAATAGATAATGATAAGAATATTTCTGTAGATACGTAAAAGAGATTAATCATTGATTTTGTAAATTGTAATTATTTAGTTTATCATTATACTCACTTAAAAAGTTCTCGACTGAAACAGAATATGTATTTGAAAATGGATCAGGATAGAATCCAAAAAAGATGATACTCAAGGCTAATAAAGTAAGAATAAATAACTCAACTTTGTTCAGATCAATCATTTTTAATAATTTTTGATTTGTTAATTCTCCAAATACAACTCTTTTGTACAGCCATAACATATACGCTGCACCTAAAATTACACCTAAACTTGCTATAGCTGCCACTAAAAAGCTTTTTTTAAATGTTCCCATCAAAATTAAAAATTCACCAATAAAACCAGTTGTTCCTGGTAAGCCTAAGGACCCTAAAGTAAAAACCATTAACAAAATAGAATATTTTGGCATCACATTTACCAAACCTCCATAATCATTGATACGTCTCGAGTGAGTTCGATCATAAACAACGCCTACTGAGAAAAAAAGTGCAGCAGATACAATTCCATGGCTAATCATTTGAAATATTCCCCCTTCAACACCCTGTTGTGTGAAGGTAAATAAACCTAATGTTACAAAACCCATATGAGCTACAGATGAATATGCAATTAGTTTTTTCATGTCATCCTGCATTAAGGCAACTAACGAGGTATAAATAATTGCAATTAAACTAATTACAAAAATAAACGGAACAAAATATTCTGACGCAACAGGAAATAGTCCAATGGAAAATCTTATAAATCCATATCCTGCCATTTTAAGCAAGATTGCTGCTAATAAGACTGAACCTGCAGTTGGTGCCTCAACATGGGCGTCAGGTAGCCAAGTATGTACTGGCCACATTGGCGTTTTTACGGCAAAAGATGAAAAGAATGCTAACCAAAGTAAGTTTTGATATTTTGGATCAATTCCTAACTTATAAAGTTCTTCTATATCTGTCGTGCCTGCTATCCAATAAATAGATATTACTGCTATTAACATTAAAACTGAACCAAGAAGTGTAAATAAAAAAAACTTGAATGCTGAATATACACGTCTTTCTCCACCCCAAATACCAATGATTAAAAACATAGGTATTAAACCTCCCTCAAAAAATAAGTAGAAAATGACCAAATCTAAAGAGCAAAAAACTCCAATCATAAGAGTTTCCATTAATAAGATGGCTATTAAAAACTCTTTAAGTCTATTCTTTATAGATGAATTAACTGACAAAATACAAAGTGGGATTATGAAAGTAGTTAAAATGATAAATAATATTGAAATTCCATCTATTCCAACTTTATAATTGATAAAATCTTTTATCCAAACTCTACTTTCTACAAACTGAAATTCAGAACTAGATTGATCAAAAATAAACCATAAATAAATAGATATTAAAAAATTAATGATTGATACAAATAAAGAAACATACTTGATACCAGTAATATTTTTTGAATTAATAAAAAAAAGAAATAACGCACCAATTGAGGGCAAAAGGATTAGCGAAGAAATAATTGGAAAATTCATTATTTAATGATCAAGTAAGTTAGTATTAAAGAAAAGCCAATCAACATGATAAATGCATATTGATAAATAAAACCGTTCTGAAATTTAACTGCTTTTATCGACAAGCCTTTTATAAGATTTGAAATACCATCTGGTCCAAATCTATCTATGGTTAAACCATCAATCTTTTTCCAAAAAAATAAACCTAATTTTTTACAAGGCTCTACAAAGATATAAGAATAAAGCTCATCAAAATACCATTTCTTTTTTAGAAAATTTATTAATGGATAATTAGTTTTTGTAAAATTTTCTAAAACGCTCTTATCCTTCAAAAATAAGTAATAAGAAATCGGTATACTTAAAGTAACAATAGTCGGGGTCAACAAAATAAACCACAATGGAGGATGTTCTTCACTTAATGGCTCTAAAAATTTAATAGACTCTCCCCAAAAATTAACGCTACTTTGACCGCCTATTAATAGTTCTTTGAAGAAGAAACCTGCAAAAATTGAGCCTAGAGCAAGAACTATAAGCGGCAAAACCATTACCGTTGGTGACTCATGAATTTTTTCATACTCAATTTCTTTATTGTTGTAATTTCCGTGAAAAGTTTTAAAAAATAATCTCCATGAGTAAATCGCTGTTAGTAAAGCAGTAATTATACCAATACCAGCAGCATATATTCCAGTTACGTTTCCTTTTAAGTATGCAAATTCAATAATTGCATCTTTAGAATAAAAACCAGATAAAAATGGAAAACCAGTTAAAGCTAAAGTGCCCACCAGCATTAAAGCATAAGTATATGGAATCTTTTTGTAGATCCCACCCATTTTTTCAATATTCTGTTCATCTTTTAAAGAATGTATTACAGAACCTGCTCCTAAAAAAAGTAACGCCTTAAAAAAAGCATGAGTAAAAAGATGAAACATTGCAACGTTATATGCACCCACACCAGTTGCAAAAAACATGTATCCAAGCTGACTACATGTTGAGTAAGCAATTATTTTTTTTATATCATCTTGAACTAAAGCAATAGTGGCAGCAAAAAAAGCTGTACTCATTCCAATTACAGTAATTATATTTAGTGCTAATTCTGAATATTCGTAAATAGGAGAACATCTTACAATTAAAAAAACACCTGCTGTAACCATTGTTGCAGCGTGGATTAATGCTGAAACAGGTGTTGGTCCTTCCATTGCATCAGGTAACCAGGTGTGTAAAAAAATTTGGGCTGATTTTCCCATTGCACCTATGAATAATAATATGCAAATTAAATCTATTGATTTAAAATTAAAGCCAATGAAATTTATATTTTTTTCATTCAAGGTTTGAATTTGATTAAATACATCATCGTAATTGACTGTTCCAAAATAATAAAAAATTAAAAAAATACCGAGAGCAAAACCAAAATCTCCAACTCTATTCACTACAAAAGCTTTAATCGCGGCCGCATTTGCAGCTTTTTTTTTAAACCAAAAGCCAATTAAAAAATACGAGCAAAGACCTACTCCTTCCCATCCAAAGAATAATTGTAAAAAATTGTCTGAAGTTACCAGCACTAACATTGCAAATGTAAATAAAGATAAATAAGACATGAACCTCGGTTTGTGAGGATCGTGAGACATGTAACCAATTGAGTAGATATGAACCAACGCTGAAACAAGCGTTACCACAACCATCATGAGTGAGGATAATGCATCTACTTTTATGGACCAATTTACATTTAAAGTTCCTGAGTTTATCCAATTAGAAATTAATAAATTATTTGAGTATCCATAATTTAATACTTTAAAAAAAACTATTATTGAAAGGATAGAAGAAATACTGACAAAAAGACTTGTCATAAATTGGGAATATTTTTGGTCAAATTTATTTCCAAAAAAACCAGCGACAAATGCACCAAACAATGGTAAAAAAATTATGAAATATTCCATATTAACCTTTTAGATTTTCAATTTCTTCTACTCTTATTGTTCCTGCGTTACGATAATAGACTACGATTATTGCTAAACCAATAGCTGCCTCTGCTGCTGCAACAGTCAAAATAAATAGAGTAAATATCTGGCCAGATAAGTCTTGAAGAAATATTGAGAAAGATACTAGATTGATATTAACTGCTAACAATATTAATTCTATACTCATTAAAATAACGATTACATTTTTTCTATTTAAGAATATTCCAATTACACCAATAGTAAAAATGATTGCCCCTAATGTTAGATAATGTCCAAGGGAAACTTCAAACATCTATTTTAACTCCCTCATTTGATTTAATTTCTACTAACTCAACACCTTGATTTTTTTCTCTAGATATTTGGCTAAAATAATTTTGTCTTTTAACTCCTTCTCTTTTCCTAAATGTGAGAACGATTGCTCCAATCATTGCCACAAGTAATATCATTCCTGAAATTTGAAACAGATGAATATATTCTGTATATAATACACTCCCAATTGTATGGGTATTTGTGGAATTTGAAGTCAGACTATTAGAAAAGTTTTTGATAATTTCAGGTTTATATTTCCATCCTCCAATTACAATTATCAATTCAAAAAAAATTATTGCACTAACAATTAATCCTATGGGTATATGAGTACTTGTATCTGTTGATTTAAACCATTGGTTTTTTTGCTGGGCAACATTCAGCATCATAACTACAAATAAAAATAAAACTGCAACAGCTCCAACATAAACAATCAACATTATCATTCCTAAAAATTCTGCACCAATCATTATAAAAAGGCACGATATCGATATGAAATCCAATATTAAAAAAAAAACAGAATGAACAGTATTCTTGGACACAGTTACCATAATTGCAGAAATTATTGCAACAAATGAAAAAAAATAAAAAAATATAGCGTGTGCTAACATTTACTATTATCTATAAGGGTTATCAGCTTTTATATTTGCAGCTAAAACATTCTCCCATCTATCTCCATTTTCTAAAAGCTTTTCTTTATTATAATAAAGTTCTTCCCTAGTGTGTGTAGCAAATTCAAAGTTAGGACCTTGCACTATAGCATCAACCGGACACGACTCTTCACATAAACCACAATAGATACATTTAAGCATATCAATATCGTATCTAGTTGTTTTTCTACTTCCGTCTTCTCTTGCTGTAGACTCTATTGTTATTGCTTGAGCGGGACAAACAGCTTCACAAAGTTTACATGCTATGCATCTTTCCTCACCGTTTGGATATCTTCTTAATGCATGCTCTCCCCTATATCGTGGTGAAATCTTGCCTTTTTCAAAAGGATAATTAAGCGTTTTTTTTGGTTTAAATAACTCCTTTATAGCTATCAACAAACCTGTCAAAAAATCTATTAAAAATACTGTTTTAAATATTCGAATTATATTCATAGTTTAATATACAGGTAATAAGTCAAAATATAATAAATAACCAGAAGTTAATACCACCCAAATTAACGAGAAAGGTAGAAAAACCTTCCATCCAAGCCTCATAAGTTGATCATATCGATATCTTGGCACAATAGCTTTTATTAGCGCAAACAAAACAAACAAAAATAAAATTTTGAATATTAACCACGCCGGTGGAGGTACCATTTCAAACAATGGGGTATCTATTGGTGCTAACCAGCCTCCCAGAAAAAGAATTGACCCAAGTGCACACATTAGCAAAATATTTGCATATTCGCCCAACCAAAACATTGCATACATCATACCGCTATACTCTGTTTGATAACCCGCAACTAATTCAGCCTCTGCTTCAGGTAAATCAAATGGTGGTCTATTTGTCTCTGCAAGCGACGAAATAAAGAAAATCACAAACATTGGGAATAAAGGAATTACAAACCAAATTTTCTCTTGAGCTAAAACTATATCACTTAAGTTTAACGAACCAACGCACAATAAAACATTAATGATTATTACTCCGATAGAAACTTCATAAGAGACCATTTGTGCAGCAGATCTTATTGAGCCTAAAAATGGATACTTTGAATTTGAGGCCCAGCCACCCATTATTATTCCATAAACACCCAAAGAAGAAATTGCAAATATATAAAGAATACCAACATTTATGTCAGCCAAAACATAATCCTCACTGAAAGGAATTACTGCCCATGCAATAAGGGCTAAAGTCATTGTAACTATTGGGGCTAAAATAAATATAACTTTATTCGAACTTGCAGGTATTATAATTTCTTTGAAGATGTATTTAAGCGCATCCGCCAAAGTTTGAAATAAACCGAAAGGACCTACTACATTTGGCCCTCTTCTTTTTTGAACAAAAGCCCAAATTCTTCTATCAAGCCACACAATCATTGTTACTGATACAAGAACAGGAATTAAAACATAAAGTATTTTGTAAATTTCAGAAAATAATAAATTTATATATTCCATTTAACCGTCAGTTCCAGTTTTCAAAGAAACAAGTTTTAAATTTCTGCATTCTGCCATTGTTTTTGAAGATCTTGCTATAACGTTAGTAAAATAATAATCAATTTTATCGACGAAAATTTCTTCTTTTATGAAATCATTTTTCACTGTTTCACCGTTTTTTTTTGTTTTTTGATTAAGATAATTTAAAAAATTATCTATAAGGTCCTGTTTATTTGTATAAAGACTTTTACCCACAAGTTTCTTTGACAATTCATTAACAATTTCCCAATCTTCCTTTGCTTCACCAGGTGGATAGGAAGCCTTAAAAGCTAATTGTAAGTTACCTTCAAGATTAGTGTAATATCCATCTTGTTCTGTATATGCCGCACTAGGCAATATTAGATCTGCCATTTCCGCTCCTCTGTCACCATGAGTTCCTATATAAACAATAAATTCATTTTTCCTCTTGATATTCAAATTATCTTGACCAAATAAGAGGACTAATTCAAATTGATTTGATAACACTTTATCTATAGTTTTGTTATCTAAAATATCCAAATCGTATGCACCAACAGTTGATGCATTATTAGAAAGAACGTTAAGAGCATTCCAGTCATCGTTTATTTTATTATTTTCTGACAAAAATTTTTTCATTCCTTCAAATAAATGCCCTGAGGAGTTAAGTTTAAGAGCTGATTGTCCAAAAATAACAATAGGATTTTTTGCAGAAATTATTTTTTTTGAGACTTCATGTTCATTTAAAATTATTTTTTTTAGTTCATCAGTGTTGCTTGATATTACTTTATATGGATATGTTAAATCCCCAATATCGTTCAAAGAATAAATTTCCATATTATTCTTTAAATAACTTTTTCGTATTCTTGAATTCAAAATTGTTGCTTCGTGACGTGGATTTGTGCCAACCAAAAGAATAAAATCTGATTTTTCTATATTCGATATTTGAGTATTAAAAATATAATTCATTCGTGAGCTATTGTTTACGTAAGTTTTAACAGCTCTTGAGTCCAAGTTTTTGCAATTTAGAATTTTATTAAAAAACTCTTTAACAGAAAATAGAGTTTCCATATTCGTCAGATCACCTGTTATACATCCAATTTTATCAGGATTTGTGCTTTTGATTTTATCAGTTAAGGTTTCATAAGCATCTTCCCATGAAATTTTTTTAAAACCATCATTAGATCTTACATAAGGAGTATCAAGTCTTTGATATTTTAAGCCATCGCATGCATAACGAGTTTTATCTGATATCCACTCCTCATTAATGTTTTCGTTAATTTTTGGAAGTATCCGCTTTACTTCCCAGCCATATGTATCTATTCTTACATTTGAACCAACTGCATCCATAACATCGATCGACTCTGTTTTTTTTAATTCCCATGGTCTAGCTTCAAAAACATACGGCTTCGAAGTTAATGCACCGACTGGACACAAATCAATTACATTGCCTGAAAGTTCTGACTCCATAGATTTTTCCAAATATGTTGTTATTTGAGTATCTTCTCCTCTTCCGATTGCACCAATCTCCGAAACACCAGCAACCTCGGTTGCAAATCTTATGCACCTTGTACAGTGAATACATCTTGTCATTTGAGTTTTTATCAGAGGACCCATATATTTTTCAGGAACAAATCTTTTATTTTCTTTAAATCTTGATTTATCAATTCCATAAAACATTGATTGATCCTGCAAATCACATTCACCTCCTTGATCACAAACTGGACAGTCGAGCGGGTGATTTGCTAATAAAAATTCCATAACTCCTTTCCTTGCTTTTTCAACAAATTCAGTGTTTGTTTTAATGTTCATGCCTTCAGCAACAGGCATCGCGCAAGATGCAACAGGTTTTGGAGATTTTTCAATCTCAACTAAACACATTCTGCAGTTTCCTGCTATTGAGAGTTTTTCATGATAACAAAACCTTGGTATTTCAGCACCTGCTTGCTCACATGCCTGCAAAACTGTTAAGCCATCTTCTACTTCTAGTTCGTTATTGTTAACTTTTATTTTGGGCATTATCTTTTTCTAATAAATGTTGATCTACCAGGTATGGGATATCTTTATTTGATTTAATTAATGGATCAAAATTATTTCTTTTAATTATCTCTTTTTTGAAATTTCTCAAAAGACCTTGCACTGGCCAAGCTGACCCTTCGCCAAAAGCACAAATAGTATGACCTTCTATTTGTTTTGTAACATCAAACAACATTTCAACTTCCTCTCTCGACGCTTCGCCTTTAGCCATTCTTTCTAAAATTCTCCACATCCAACCTGAACCTTCTCTACAAGGGGTGCATTGACCACAACTTTCATGTTTATAAAATCGAGCTATTCTTGCAAAACATTTAATAATATCTTGATCTTTATTAATAACGACTATTCCTGCGGTTCCTAACCCACTTTTATTCTCCACTAATGAATCAAAATCCATTGTTATCTTTTCTGAAATTTCTTTATTTAATAAAGGCATGGAAGAACCGCCAGGTATGACTGCTTGTAAATTTTCCCATCCACCTACTACTCCACCAGCATGAGCATCAATTAAATCTTTTAAAGGAATACCCATTTCCTCTTCAACATTGCAAGGTTTGTTTACGTTTCCAGAAATACAAAAAATTTTAGTACCAGTATTTTTTGGTTTGCCTAATGATGCAAACCATTTGGAACCTTTTCTTAAAATTGTAGGAACAACCGAAACAGTTTCAACATTATTAACTATAGTCGGACAACCATATAATCCAACTAATGCAGGAAAAGGTGGTTTTAATCTTGGTTGACCTTTATTGCCCTCAATACTTTCAAGCAAAGCTGTTTCCTCACCACAAATGTACGCCCCAGCTCCGTAATGAATGTAAATATCTAAATCCCAACCAGTTCCAGAAGCATTTTTACCAATTAAATTATCTTTATAAGCCTCATCGATTGCTTTTTGTAATTCTACACCCTCGTTATAATACTCTCCTCTTAAGTAAATATAACATTTATGAGAATTAACAGCGTAAGCTGCTATCAAACAACCTTCTAAAAGTTTGTGAGGCTCAAATCTTAGAATATCTCTATCCTTGCAAGTTCCAGGTTCGGATTCATCCGCATTAATCACAAGGTAATGAGGCCTCGATCCAACTTCTTTAGGTGCAAATGACCATTTTAAACCTGTTGGAAAACCTGCGCCACCTCTTCCTCTTAATTCTGATTTTTTAACTTCATCAATAATCCAATTTCTACCTTTTTCACATAAATCTTTGGTATTTACCCAATCGCCTCTTTTTTTTGAAGAGTTTAAATCGGCTCCCAAATCATTATACAAATTTTTAAATATTCTATCTTCGTCTTTAAGCATTTTTTAAATCCAATAATGTTTTTCTGTTGTTTTCAGGCTCTGAGTTAATTCTGCCCCTATAAGATCCTGGTTTTGGTTTTTTACCCATAAGCACTTCATCGATAATTTTTTCACTTTGTTTAATATCTAAATCTTCATAGTAATCATTGTTAATTTGCATCATTGGAGCGCTTATACAGGCACCAAGACATTCTACCTCTGTCCAAGAACAATTTCCATTTTCCGATAATACATTTTCTTTTTCAGATATTTTTTTTTTACATATATCTACAATCTTATATGCCCCTCTGATCATACAAGGAGTTGTAGTGCAAATTTGTACATGAAAATTTCCTACAGGTGAAAGATTATACATTGAGTAGAAAGTGGCTACTTCATAGACTTTGATGTAAGGCATATTTAAAAACTTAGCAATATATTTAATTGCTGATAAAGGTATCCAGTTATTGTTTTGCCTTTGAGCAATATACAATAAAGCCATAACAGCACTTTTCTCTTTTCCCTTAGGATAGTTAGACAAAATTTTTTTTGCAGCTTCTAAACTTTGTTGATCAAATTCAAATTTTTCAGGTTGATCTTTTGAAATTTTTTTTAAACTCATCTGTCTATTTCCCCGAACACGATATCCAATGAACCTAATACAGCTGGTACATCAGCTAACATGTGTCCTTTAATTAAATAATCCATTGCTTGAAGATGAGAGAATCCAGGTGCTCTAATTTTACACTTATATGGTTTACTAGAACCATCAGAAATTAAGTAAACACCAAATTCACCTTTGGGTGCTTCCACTGCAGTATAGATCTCATCTTTTTTTACTCTATACCCTTCAGTAAATAATTTAAAATGGTGAATTAATGCTTCCATCGACTCTTTAATTTCTTTTTTAGGTGGAGGAGTAATTTTATTATCTTGAGATTTTACAGGTCCTTTTGGTAACTGTTCTAAACATTGTTTAATTATTTTTATACTTTCTCTCATTTCTTCTACTCTACAAAGGTATCTGTCATAACAATCTCCATTTTTCCCTATCGGCACCTTAAATGACAATTGTTCGTAACAATCATAAGGTTGAGATTTTCTTAAATCCCAAGGCACACCTGAACCTCTCATCATCACACCTGAGAATGAATAGTCTAATGCATCATCTTTTGAAACTATTCCAATATCAACATTTCTTTGTTTAAAAATTCTGTTATCAGTGAGTAAAGTTTCTAAATCATCTATAATTTTTGGAAACTCATTACAAAATTTTAAAATATCAGCATCGAGTCCTCTCGGTAAGTCCTGATGAACACCTCCTGGTCTAAAATAGTTGGCATGCAATCTAGATCCTGAAACTCTTTCATAAAATTCCATAAGTTTTTCTCGTTCCTCAAAACCCCATAACGAGGGAGTTAAGGCACCAACGTCTAAAGCTTGTGTTGTGATGTTTAGTATGTGGCTTAAAATTCTTCCAATCTCACAAAAAATAACTCTGATGTATTGACCTCTAATTGGAACTTCAATGTCTAAAATTTTTTCGATAGCTAAGGCGAAAGCATGTTCTTGATTCATTGGAGCTACATAATCGAGTCTATCAAAATAAGGTATTGCTTGGGAATACGTTTTATTTTCAATTAATTTTTCTGTTCCTCTATGAAGTAAACCAATATGGGGATCAGCTTTCTCTACGACTTCTCCATCCAACTCCAATATCAATCTTAAAACTCCATGCGCAGCCGGATGTTGTGGTCCAAAATTAAGATTTAGTGTCTTTGTTTGTTTACTCATTGTTTTTTTTTATTTCCTTAATGTATTCAGTACCTTGCCAAGGGCTATTATAATCAAAGTTTCTGTAATCTTGCTCTAACTTTACTGGTTCATAAATTACTTTTTTTTTCTCTTCGCTATATCTGACCTCTTTGTGGCCTGTAATTGGAAAATCTTTTCTTAGCGGATATCCCTCAAATTCATAGTCTGTCAAAATTCTTCTTAAATCTGGATGATCTTGAAAATCAATTCCATACATATCAAAAACTTCTCGTTCCATCCAATTTGCAGATGGAAAAATACTAGTTATTGAAAAAACTTTTTCATTTTCATTTAAAGAGAAATCAATAATCATTCTTTTGTTAAACTCATGGCTAAGCAACAAATAAATCATCCTGAATCTATTTTTTTATTTGGGTAATCTACTGCAGTTATATCTATCAATTGCTTGAATTTCATTTCAGAATTAGATTTTAAAAATAAAAGAACTTCTTTCAAATCATCTTTTTCTATTGAAACATTTAATGTTTCGTGGACAATTTTTGACGAACTCACTTTAGTATTAAGTTCTGAATTTATTTTTTTTTCTAAATCAGTGTTTTTTAACATTATCTACTTATTGAACCTTGCTCTCTTATCTTTTTTTGTAATTGCATTATCCCATATAATAAAGCTTCAGCTGAAGGTGGGCATCCTGGTACGTAAACATCAACTGGAACAACTCTATCGCATCCTCTAACAACTGAATATGAGTAATGATAATAACCACCACCATTTGCACAGCTTCCCATTGATATCACATATCTTGGTTCAGGCATTTGATCATAAACTTTTCTTAAAGCTGGAGCCATTTTAT
>CACHYX010000017.1 GCA_902584225.1 uncultured Pelagibacteraceae bacterium | reverse complement strand
TTTTCCAATAAGTTTATTTTCATTCCTAATTCTATCGTAAACTTCTTTGGGCGGTGTTACTTTTTTTTCAGGCAAACCATCTATTCTTTGTATCTTATATTCTCTTTTTAAAACTTTCTTAACAAATTGATTTTTAACTCCATTTAGAGTTTCTGTTATGATAACATCGTTTTTTCTGTCTCTTCCAAGGCCAAATGCAAAAAAACCATCCTTTGAAACTCTAACGTTTTTTTTATCTATTTGTATTTTTGCTCCAGGATCAGTTTTACCTAATATAAAGTGTCCTTGAATGAACTTTCCCTCGAATTCAATTGCTTGGCCATTAAATTGAATAAGTAAAAAAATTAATAGGTATTTGATTATTTTGAAGTCCATCCACCATCAACCAATAAAGATGTACCAGTAATCATTGATGCCTGATCAGAAGCAAGAAATACTACAGCACTCGCAACATCAGAAAGCTCAGCAAATCTTCCTAGTGGAATATTTCCTAAAACCTCCCTCATAAATTTTTTGTCTTTTAAAAATTTACTTGTCATTGGAGTAACAACAAAAGTCGGGCATACTGTGTTTACTCTTATATTGTATTTTGCAAGATCAATAGACATTCCTTTTGTAAGTCCCTCAAAACCAAATTTAGTCATATTATAAACACTTCTAATTGGCCCACCGACGTGACCCATTTGTGAGGACATATTAATAATTACACCTCCAACTTTTTTTCTTTTTTTTAACTCGATCATTTTTAAAGAGCATAATTGAGCAATATTAAAGGTTGCCATTGTGTTAATCTTTACGACATATTCCATGTCTTTTCTTTTCACTTTTGTAAAATGTTCTGGAATATTTGTTCCGGCATTATTTACTAAAATATCTATTCTTTTTTGAGAATCTATTACTGATTTAATCTCAGAATATTTTGTTACATCGCAAACGTATGATTTGCACTTTGATCTTAATTTCTTAATAATTTTTGAAACTTGATCTAAATCTTTTTTTGTCCGACTAACAATAATTAAACTTGCCCCAGCTTCAGCGAGCGCAATAGCGCAGGCTTTTCCGATACCTTTTCCAGCCCCAGTAACAAGGGCAATTTTATTTTTTAAGTTTTGTTTTTTAAGAAACATTTATAATAATAGTACTTTTATATCCGTATAAATCAATTCTATTGCAACTATAAGAACTGCCAGCAAACCCACCCAAGCAATCCATTTGTATTTTTTTATCCAACCAGAAATTAATGTTGCTGCAGTTGCCATCAATACAATTGAAAGAACAAGCCCAAAAACTAATAAGTAGTAGTGATCTTTTGCGGCCCCAGCAACTCCTAAAACATTGTCTAAACTCATAGTTATATCCGCAAGGATGACTGTTGTGATAGCTTTCATAAAAGATGAGTTATCTATTTTAACACTCTCTTTTTTTTCACTTTGTTTAACAACATCTACATAAAGTTTATAACAAATGTACAACAATAAAATTCCACCAATTAATCTTAATCCTGAAATTTGTAATAGATAAGCCGTAATAAGCGTAAACAGTATTCTCAAAATTACAGCTGCACCAATTCCCCAAAAGATTATTTTTTTTCTTTGCTCTGCTGGAAATTGTGAAGCAACCATTCCAATAATAATTGCATTGTCCCCAGCGAGAACTAAATCAATAAAAATGATTTGAAAAAAAATTAAAACTTGTTCTGATAACATTATGGGTTCAATATCATATCCGCACCCTTTTCAGCAATCATAATAGTAGGTGCATTAGTATTCCCAGAAGTTATATTTGGCATAATAGAGGCATCAATCACTCTCAGTTTATTAAGGCCACGAACTTTTAATTTATCAGAAACCACAGCTGAGTCGTCATTTCCCATCTTACAAGTTCCAACTGGATGAAAAATGGTTTGGGCATAATGACTACAGGCCTTAACAATTTCTTCTTTATCATTTAGATGTGAACCAGGCCTAAATTCCTCAGGTTCATATTTCTTAAATTCATTTGTTTCCATTACAATTTTCCTAATTAATTTAATTCCGTCAGCTGCAACTTTTCTATCCTCATCAGTTGATAAATAATTCATCTTAATTTTTGGGTTAACCTTTGTGTCACTACTAGTTATTGATATTTCACCTCTACTTGTCGGTCTAATATTTGCAACAGTTGGAGTAAAAGCATGGAAATCATGAAGGTTTGCACCTCCTAATTTGTCAGTACTAATTGGTTGAATATGAAATTGTAAATTTGGTGTATCTCTGCTTGGATCACTTTTAGCAAAACCACAAAGTTGACTTGCACCCATAGTCATTGGGCCTCTTCTTTTAAAGACATACTCAAGTCCAATTAACACCTTACCAAACACACTATTAATTTTCTTGTTTAAAGTTTTTATATTTTTAACTTTGTAAACTGGCCTAAACATCAGGTGGTCTTGAAGGTTTTTACCAACACCTTTAAGATCTTTGACAATATTAATTCCCAAATCCTTTATTTTTGAAGCTTCTCCAACACCTGATGTTTGAAGTATATGGGGGCTTCCAATTGATCCCGCGCATAGTAAAATTTCCTTCTCGGCTTTAACAGTAAAAGTTTCATTTCCTTTTAAATAAGTAACACTCTCTGCGTTATTTCCATCGAAATTAATTTTTTGAACATAACAGTTTGTTTCAATTTTTAAGTTTTTATTTTTTTTGATAGGATTTAGATAACCAACTGCGGTGCTGCATCTTAATCCATTTCTCTCTGTAACCTGAAAATAACCACATCCAAAATTATCTCCTTTATTAAAATCATTTACCTTTGGAATACCGACTTCCTCAGCTGCATTCATGAAAACATCTAAAATATCTAATTTAATTCTCTGATCTGATACAGCTAATGGCCCCCCAACACCATGGAACTGGTCTTTACCTCTTTCTTGGTCTTCAGCTTTTATAAAATAAGGTAGGACATCTTTCCAAGCCCAACCAATATTTCCAAGTTGCCGCCATAAATCATAATCTTGCTCTTGACCTCTTATATATAAAAGTCCATTGATCGAGGAGCTGCCTCCTAATGTTTTTCCTCTTGGATAAGGAATTGAAACATTTTCCATAGTCTCATCAGGCTCTGTCTTAAAACACCAATCTGTTTTAGGGTTATGCATGGTTTTGTAATAACCTACAGGTATATGTATCCAAGGGTAGTTATCTTTACCCCCTGCCTCAATTAACAAAACTTTATACTTTCCTGTTTTAATTATTCGATTTGTTAAGACACATCCTGCAGAGCCAGCACCAATTATAATAAAATCAAATTTTTCCATTTTGAGTTTTATAACAAAATTTTCGAGTATTTATCACCTAATTAAAGCTTTTTTTATTACCGATAAAGTCAAATGCAACTTGTATAACCTCATTTTTTTTGGTTGGATACGGCTTATTAAATTTAACTTAAGAGAGGAAATAATGAAAAAAATCATTTCGTTAATGTTTGCAGCATTCTTAGTTTTTGGTTTTATATCAAACGCTAACGCTAAAACATTGAAATGTCAGACTGTTCTTAACACTAAGGCTGATGAAGTTAAAATGTTAAAAGACTTTACTGACACTGTAACAGCTCTTACCGATGGTTCATTGAAATTTGAAATTTTGCCAGCAGGAGCAGTTGTTGGAGTAAAAGAAACGCTAGATGCAGTTGATAAAGGATTAATTGACTGTGGATTTGCTTGGACACACTATTGGTCAGGTGATCACCCTGCAGCTATGTTATTTGGTTCACCAGTAGCAGGTGGTGGAGTAGGTATTGATAACTTAGCGTTCTTATCATGGTTTCAATATGGCGGTGGTAAAGAATTATACGATCAATTGTGGAAAGAAATGGGAAGAGACATAAAAGGATTTATGCTTCAACCAGTTGGCCCAGAAGCTTTAGGTTGGTTTCCAAAACCAATTAAAGATATGGCTGATTTTAGAAAATATAAATTCAGAACTCCTCCAGGAATTCCAGGACAAACTTATAAAGACATTGGTATAGCATCTGTTGCAATGGGTGGAGGAGATATTCTTCCAGCTCTAGAAGCGGGTACAATTGATGCAGCTGAGTGGTGTTGTCCAAAGCCAGATTTAACATTTGGTTTTCAAAAAGTTTTAAAACATTACTATCTACAAGGATTACACCAAGTAGTAGTTAATGCTGACTTTTATATAACTGGAAAAACTTACAAAGCAATGACTGACCATGAGAAGAAATCTCTTGAAGTTGCTGCTAATGCTTCATTAGCTAAATCTTTAAGCTACAGAATCTATGAAAATGGAAAAGCTTTACAAGAATTAACTACAAAGCATGGAGTTATCTTAGAAGATACACCTTCAGATTACTTTAAAGAGTATATGGCAGCTGCAAAAGCTACATTGAATAAAAATGCAGAACAAAATAAGTTCTTCAAAGAAGTATATGATTCAATGAAAGATTTTGCTGACGTTGCTGTTCCTTTCTGGAGCGGTGCTCAAATGTCAAATGCGAAGCTAGGAATGGCTCACGCGGCGACATTAAAGTAAAAAAGTATAAACATTAAATCTATAAAGAGCGGGCTTTACAGTCCGCTCTTTTTGTTTAAAATCTATATATGAATGATCAACCTCCAAAAATAGATATTTCAGATGAAATGATCGCTGAAAGGCGAGGGGGTTTAGATAAAATGCCCGATGATATGCCATCATGGATGGCAAACTCTATAATCAAAATAGATAAGTTTAGCAAACGGATTGGTAATGTTGTTTGCTGGATATTGATACCTCTAATATTTACTATGACTTATGAAGTGCTTGCAAGAAAATTATTTTTAGCACCAACAATTTGGGCATATGACATAAGTAGATTTCTTTATGGAGCCTTGTTTATGTTGGGAGCAGGCTATGCTCTATCAAAAGGGGTTCATATAAGAGCAGATTTTTTATACAGAAACTTTAAAACTAAAACACAAGGTTTAATCGATTTCTGGTTATACATTTTATTTTATTTTCCTGGCTTAATCGTATTTCTTTATATGACGATTGGTTTTGTTGAAGAGTCCATTAGAAGAGGAGAAAGAGGAATGGATACCACATGGATGCCATATATGTGGCCAATCAAGACATGCTTGTTAGTAGGAATTATATTTTTATTAGTTCAAGGTTTTTCAGAATTATTAAAGAGTTATTGGGCTGCTAAAAAAGGGGAGTGGCCTGGAGCGAAAAAATGATAGCTGAACTAATAGATCCAGCAATACTCGGTTTTATACTAGTCGGGGTAATGTTGTTTGCTATATTTGTTGGGTTTCCAATTTCTTTTACACTTATATTTTTGGGATTTGTTTTTGGTTATTTAGGTTTTGGAAAATTAGTATTTTATTTAATGACCCTTCAATTCTCCATGGTGATGACCGAACAAACACTCGCCGCCGTTCCGCTATTTGTTTTTATGGGAATAATGATGGAACAAGCTGGCTTAATGGAAAGATTATTTTCGGCTTTCCAATTAATGTTATCAAAGGTTAGAGGTGCTTTATATTATGCTGTTTTATTTGTTTCAGTAATTTTTGCAGCTGCAACTGGAATAGTTGGTGCTTCAGTAACAATTTTAGGAATAATGGCTGCTAAATCAATGAACAGATCTGGATACGATGTTAAACTTGCTGCTGGGACAATAACAGCCGGTGGTACTTTGGGAATCTTAATTCCTCCAAGTATAATGTTGGTCGTAATGGGCCCAATAATGGAAATACCAGTTATTGATTTATTTGCGGCCGCAATTTTACCAGGAATATTACTTGCTTCATTATACGCAGCTTACACAACAATTAGATGTATGATTAATCCAAAATTAGGACCTGTTTTACCTGAGGATATGAGAGCGGTTAGTATGCGAGAAGTCTGGATTGAATTTTTCCTAGGTCTCGTACCGCCTGCTGCATTAGTTTTTGCCGCTTTAGGAAGTATATTATTTGGATTTGCTACACCAACAGAAGCAGCAGGATGCGGTGCAATGGGCGCACTTCTCTTGTCTCTATCTTATAAAAAATTAACTTTACCAAAATTACAAGAAGCTCTTGTAAAAACATTAGAAATTACAGCTTTAATAATGGTTTTAGTTGCTGCATCAAATTTCTTTGGAGCAGTATTTGCAAGACTAGGTACCCCAACATTGCTAACTGAATTTTTGCTAGGTTTAGAAATGAACAAATACCTTATACTTACAATGATAATGGTAATGATATTTTTATTAGGTTGGCCGTTGGAATGGGTTCCAATAGTAATGATAATAATTCCAATTATCTTACCATTAGTTGAAGCTTTAGGATTTAATTTAACTTGGTTTGCGATTCTCGTGGCAGTAAATTTACAGACCGCCTGGCTATCTCCACCTGTAGCTCTGTCTGCTTATTTCTTAAAAGGAGTCGTTCCAGAGTGGGACTTAAAGGATATTTATCTTGGAATGATGCAATTTATGGTCCTTCAGATTATTGGATTAATCATTATTATTATATTTCCTAAGATTGTCCTTTGGTTACCTACTGTCTTGTATGGACAGTAATACATATTTGTTTAATATATAAGTGTGAGCTCAGAAAAAGAAAAATTTAATCTTACAAACTGGGAAATAGTTTCAGTAAATCCTGTTGACAAAAATTGGGACTGGAAAGATATGTTTTGTTTTTGGTCAGTTGGACTTCAAAGTATAATGTCTTTTGCTTTAATAGCTTCATTATATTTTGTTTATAATTTAAATTTTTATGAAGTTTTATTTGGAAGTTTGCTAGCTTCTTTGTTGGTGATTTATTTATCCTATATTATTGGAAAACCCTCTCAAAAGCATGGAATCCCTTTTCCAGTTTTTTTAAGAGTATCATCTGGATATCAAGGAGCAAAATTTATAAGTCTAATAAGAGGCATAGTTGGTATATTCTTTTTTGGTGTTCAAACATACTTTATTTCAAAATCTATTGGATATTTAATTAGAATTTCTTTATTTCAATTTGACAGCGAGATACTAAACAACGATATTTTCTTCAACTACTTTATGACCATGAATCTAATTGATTGGGTCAGTTTTGTTTTTACAATTTTAATTCAATATTTTTTATTTAGCAGAGGACAAAAATTTATAAGAAGTTTCATTAATTTCTCAGCTTTATTTGTTTATTTAGGTTTATTGCTGTTTTTTGTAGTGTTGATAGCTGATCCAGAATTATTCGTTATGGACACATTTATAAGCAAAATAAATCTTGAGAATGGATTTACTAATTTTCAATTTAAAAATATGATTGGTATAACAGGCACTTTATTTGCATATTTTTCTATTTTGATTATGAATTTTGGAGACTACTCAAGATATGTAAAGAGCTCACAAGAACTTCTAAAAGGAAATTTAAGTTTAATTATAAGCACAATAATTTATTCATTTTTGTTACTAGTTATTGTGATAGGTGCTGATATTTTTTTTAAAAGTAGCCTTATATCAACACAAAACCTGCTTACAAATCCGACAGATATTGTAGGGAAAATTAACAATACTTACATAACTGTAACAGTTTTAATCTTTATTTTTTTTGCATCATCTTCAACTAACTTAATTGCAAATTATTTCCCTTCACAAAACATATTGATAAATTTACTTCCAAATAGTCTATCTCTAAAGAGCTCTGGATTTTTAATAATTTTGTTTGGTTTTTTAATTGGAATTTTTTGGACACCATTTTTTAGTCAAAATGGATCCATGTCAATAATTGATACACTTTCAGCTTTTTTTGGACCAATTTTTGGTGTGATGATTTTTGATTATTATGTGGTGAAAAATAAAGTGGTTATAAATAAAGATTTATTTTCAGCAAGAAACGACAGTGCATACCTTTATTCTGCAGGCTGGCATATAAAAGCGTATTATTCTTTTATAATAGGGTTCATATTCTCATCTGCATCAATTTGGAATTCAAAATTCATGTTTTTAGATACCTTTTCTTTTATAATAGGTTTTATAATTGCGGGTATTACTTATTATCTATTGGCAAGTGATTGATGAATAAATTTGATTTAAATAACAAAAATGCAATTATAACCGGTGGCGCGCAAGGATTTGGACTTGATATTGCAAAAAGATTTATTCAATCAGGTGCAAAAGTGATTATTTGGGACATTGATGAAAAAGAACTTAAAAAAGCTTCAACATTAATTAATGATCAAAATCTTTCTTGTAATGTTGTAGACGTATCAGACCCAAAGAGTGTCGATGATGTTGTAAACAAAATTACCTCAAAAACAAAAATTGATATTCTCATAAATAACGCAGGAATTACTGGCTCTACAGCGGAATTATGGAATTATGATTACGAAGAATGGAAAAAAATCATTAATATTAATTTACATGGAACTTTTAACTGTTGTAAGTCAGTTGTACCACACATGATTAAGAATAATTATGGTAGAATTGTTAATATAGCATCTGTATCTGGCAAAGATGGGAACGCGAAAGCTAGTGCATATAGCTCATCTAAGGCAGGGGTAATAGCGCTAACAAAATCTCTGGGTAAAGAACTTGCAGATAAGAACATAGCAGTTAATGCAGTAACCCCAGCAGGAGCTAAAACAAGAATTCTTGACCAAATGTCAAAGGAGCATGTTCAAAGGATGCTTTCAAAAGTACCTAGAGCAAGATTTATCGAATTAGAAGAACTTACATCAATGGTTTGCTGGTTATCTTCAGCAGAAAATTCTTTTTCAACCGCTGCTATATTTGATATTAGCGGCGGAAGATCTACTTATTAAGTTTTTCTTTAGGGATTATAATATTTGTTTCAAAATACTTACTTTTTTCGTTAGCTATAACAGGAGCTAAAATTATAACTGACCAGTAAATTAAGAGCATAAAAATGGATAAAGTCCTCAAAGCTTCTCTCCATTATTGGCACAATTTTCTTTATTTATTTTGTCATCAAATGTCTCAAGATTACCTTTATTTATGATCCATACGTATGATTTCTCATAGGTATTATCAGAAGCTAATTTCGTACATTTTTTACCCAATTTTACTGTATGGGTTGAACAGTTTGTTAACATAATCAACAAGATTAAGGAGATATATTTTTTCATAATATCCTTATATGCCTTAAAAATGTATTTTGAATGACTGAAAATTGTCAAAAGTAAGATTTTAAAAAAATTTGAAATTTTTTTTTTTTTAGTTTATATGAACTTCATGCCCAAAATATTTATTGCTATTCTAATCTTTCTATCCTCCATATCTTTTAGCTACTCCCAGAATATTGAAGTGTTTAAGTTTACTGATGAGGAGTTAAGCAATCTTAAAGTCAGAAAAGTTCGAGGAGCCAAAAATATGACTGAATACAGCATTTTAACTGTAGGCGGCGCAAATATATTAAAAGCTAAGGTTGAAAATGGTGGTTCAGGATTAGGTAAGGAGGCGCCTATAGATCTCAATCAAACACCATTTTTAAATATCACTTGGAAGGTTGAAAAGGGGCTGCCCGGTATCGATGAAAAATCAAAAAAAGGTCATGATTTCGCAGCAAGATTTTTTGTTGTTAAGAAAACAGGCATGACTCCATTATCGAACAAGGCAATAAATTATGTATTCTCAAGTAACTCATCCATAGGAGAAAATTGGCCAAGTCCATATACCAAAAGTTCCATTGATTATGTTTTATCTAGTATTGATAAGAATAAAAATGAGTGGGTTACAGTCAAAACAAACGTAAAGGAAGACTATAAAAGATTCCACAATTTAAACGTTGATATTTTAGATGGTGTCGCAATCATGGTTGATACCGATCAATCAAAATCTCAGGCTATTTCTTACTATAAAAATATATATTTTTCTTCAGAATAAGTTAACTTAAAGAACTAATGAAAACTTTTACTTTTAAATTAAAAGTTTACTACGAAGATACTGATGCTGGTGGTGTCGTATACTATGCTAATTATCTTAAGTTCATGGAAAGAGCTAGAAGTGACGCTTTAGAATCTTTAGGCTTTACTAACAAAAAACTAATCGATGAAAACGGAACTTATATAATAGTTAAATCATGTAATATAAGTTATATGAAATCTGCCTTACTTGAAGATAATTTAGAGATAAAATCGAATATAAAAGAAATCACAAAAACTTCTTTTTTTATGTCTCAAAAAGTATTTAGAAGCAATGATCAAATTACAGAGGCGGAAATTCATTTAGTAACAATTGATAAAAAGGGTAAGCCTATCAAAATTCCCGGAACATTAAAAGTAGAGCTAGAAAAACTAATTTAATTTTAATACTCTTTTAAAAAGATTTTTCATTTTCTTTTCATTAATTCTACCAGTATTAACATTTCTCGGGCTCGGGTGATAACAAGCAACTAACTTGATATTTTTTGTTAGTGAATAAATTTTACCATGTGAAAAGTTAATTTTTTTTTTAAAACCATAATTTTGTTTAAAAAAAAGAACACAACTATCAAAAGCAATTTTTCCCAAAGCAACAATTGTCCTAAGATCCTTTAAGTTGTCAATTTCATTATTAAAAAAATGAAAACAGTTAACCAATTCATCTCGATTAGGTTTATCACCAGGTGGAACGCATTTAAGCGCTGTAGTTATATATGCATCTGTAAGTCTTAATCCATCATTAATATTGTCTGAATTTGGCTGATTTGAAATTTTGACACCGTGTAAGCATTTATAAAGAAAATCTGATGATTTATCACCGGTAAATACTCTTCCAGTTCTTGTACCACCATGAGCTGCAGGTGCTAATCCCACAAAAAGAATTTTCCCTTTTGTGTCTCCAAAACCAGTGATTGGTTTGCCCCAATAAGTTTCATTTTCATATTGTTTTCTTTTTTCAACAGAAATTTTTTTTCTAAATTTTACTAACCTTGGACATTTACGACATTTGATAATAGATTGATTCAGTTTTTGAAAATTTAAGTTCATAATGAGATATTTTAAGATAATATTAATCTTTTTTCTATTTTTATTAAATAAGACAAGCTTTGCTAATGAAAATATTGTGGAAATCTTGAAAAAAGAGAACAACATAATATTCATTCGTCACGCTATTGCTCCGGGAAATGGTGATCCCCCAAATTTTGACATTTTAGATTGTTCTACTCAAAGAAACCTTAGCAAAGAAGGTGAATTACAAGCATTGAAAATTGGTAAGTTTTTTAAAGAAAACGACATAAATTTTACAAAAGTAATATCGAGCGAATGGTGTAGATGTAAAGATACAGCTAAAATAGCTTTTGGGAATTATGAGACAAAAAATTTTCTAAACTCTTTCTATGATGAACGATATTCAGAAAACAAAGACAAACAAATTTTAGATTTTCAAAAATTTATTAAAAATTGGAATTACTCTGGAAATTTAGCATTAGTTACTCATTATGTTGTAATTTCTGAAATTTTAGATTTTGCAACAAGCTCTGGTGAGATTGTAATTACTGATAATAACTTAAAATTTCTTGGATCGTTAGAAATTAATTAATCTTCTTTTTTTTCAGCAAGAAAAAGAAAAATTAAAAATAATGCAGTCCATCCAATACCAATAAGACCTTTTTTAATACTAGTTTCAGCGCCCCATAGATCAAAAAATAATGCACCAACTACAAGACCTAGCACATAAATAATAATAACTGTTGTTGATTTACTCATTTTAAACTCTTTTTAAATAAAGATACTCCCTCTTTAATCTTATTATCATAAGATTTTAGAAATGCATCTAATTGCCAACCTGACATTCTACTTTTTAATTCTTCTAAATTTTTCTTTTTCCATTCATCAGTAGTCTCTGGGTTTTTCCAGGCAATTTTTTCCTCAGTTTTTCTAGCACAACCATAGCAATAACCTGAGACAGGATCTGTTTTACAAATACTTATACAAGGCGAAACAATCATAAATTTTTTTTAATTTTTCTCATAATTACACAATTATTCTAATTGGACAAATTCATTCTATAAGATATAAACCTTCTTAAATTGGGCGAGTGGCGGAATTGGTAGACGCGTTGGTCTTAGGAACCAATATGGCAACATGTGAAGGTTCGAGTCCTTTCTCGCCTACCATATTTTTATGAAAGTAACAGTAGAAACGAAAAAAGGTCTTGAAAAAAATTTAAAAGTTTTTGTTGATAAAAACACTATCAATAAAGAACTTGATGTGAAGTATGACCAATTAAAAAAATGATGTAGTTCTAAAAGGTTTCAGACCAGGAAAAGTTCCAAAAGATTTAATTAAAAGACAATTCGGTAAGGCAATTTACGGTGAAGTTATAGACAAAATTTTAAAAGAGACTACTACTAAAGCTTTAGATGAAAAGAAAATTAAACCTGCGCTCCAACCAAAGATTGATTTAAAACAATTTGGAGAAGGGAAAGATCTCGAATATGTAATTAGCGTAACAGAAATGCCTAAAGTTAAGATTAACTCTTTAGATAGCATTAAGTACAGAGAATATAAAGTTAACTTGTCCAAAGAGGAGACAGACAAAAGAATTAAAGAAATTGCTTCAAATCAAAAAAATTTTGTTGAAGTTGATGCAGCAAAAGTTGCTAATGAAGGTGATTTAGTTACATTTGACTATAAAGCAACAGTAGATGGAAAAGAATTTAAAGGAAGCGAGGGTAAGAATACACAATTAGAGTTAGGAAAAGATTTGTTTATAAAAGGTTTTGATAAACAATTGTTAAAAGCAAAAAAAGACGAAGAAATAAAAGTTGAGGCAGTTTTACCAGAAATTTTTCCAGAGAAAGAATTAGTTGGACAAAAAGCAATATTCATGTGCAAAATCATTTCAGTTAAAAAACATAAACCTTTACCTATCGACGATGAATTTGCTAAAAAACTTGGAGCTAAAGATTTGAACGATTTGAAGAACCTAGTTTCAAAACAATTGAATGATCAGTATAAAAATTCTCTTGATCAAATTTCAAAAAATCAAATTTTAGAAGAGATTGAAAATTTTAAGATTGATGAGATACCAAATACTTTAATTGAACAAGAATTAAACATTCTTAATCAAGGTCTTGATAAAGAAGCTATAGAAAAAAACAAAAATAATAATTTAAAGAATGCAAAAAAAAGAATTAAACTTGGTTTAATTCTAAATCAAATTGGCGAGGAAAATAATATAAAAGTAGAAAATTTAGAGATTCAATCTGAAATTCAAAAACAAATAGGTATGATGCCTGGACAAGAGAAGCTTGTCATGGATTATTACCAAAAAAATCCTGAAGCAGCAGCCTCATTAAGAGGAAACATTTATGAACAAAAGATAATAGAGTTTATAAAATCAAAAGCTAAAAAAACAGTAAAAGAAATTGATAAATCGGAAGCAGAAAAAATTTTAAAAGAAGAAAACGAAAAAAATCTAAAAGCCCAATCAACTACTGATGTCATGGAAAAGAAGCCAAAGACATCTGAAAAGAAACCAAAAAAAGCCCCAATTAAAAAAAAAGCAAAAAAAGTTAGTAAAAAGTAATCGCAAGTTGTATAAGTGAGTGATTCGATATTATGAGTGAAAAAATCTTAGAACAAATGAACACCTTAATACCAATGGTTGTTGAGCAATCAAGTAGAGGTGAAAGAGCTTATGATATTTACTCAAGATTATTAAAAGAGAGAATTGTTTTTTTAGTTGGTCCAATTAATGATAATGTTGCGTCATTAGTAACTGCACAACTTTTGTTTTTAGAGTCTGAAAACCCTAAAAAAGAAATTTCTTTATACATAAACAGTCCCGGTGGTTTAGTGACGGCTGGTTTAGGGATTTACGATACCATGCAGTACATTAAACCCGATGTTTCAACATTATGTATTGGCCAAGCTGCTTCAATGGGATCTTTTCTTTTGGCTGCAGGCGAAAAAGGAAAAAGATTTTCACTTCCTAATTCAAGAATTATGGTCCATCAACCATCTGCAGGTTTTCAAGGTCAGGCAACAGACATAGAGATACATGCTAATGAAGTTCTTTCTCTTAAAAAAAGATTGAACCAAATATATTCCAAACATACTGGAAAGAGTGAG
>CACHYX010000016.1 GCA_902584225.1 uncultured Pelagibacteraceae bacterium | reverse complement strand
AATAGATTATTAAAAATTATTGTTTCGTTCTCACTCATGCCTATGGCAGCAGATTTTAACAAAAAATTTATATCAAGTACAAATATGTAATAGAAAGCAGGTACCGACAAAACCAAATTTATAATGATTAAAACCAAGATATTTTTTGAGATAATTCCATAATTTAAAATAAAGATTGCCAAAAAAAATACTGAAAAAACAGAAAAGTTTGGACTTACGTAAGCACTTAAGGCAAGAATAACGACATTATATATTGCAAACTTAAAGTTTTTACTGCTCTTAAATTTTAAAAAAAAATAAATACTTAATGTAAACAAAATGAGACCAAGTAATCTACTATCTGGCCAAATAGCTAAGCTTCTGAAAGTTGGTGATAGAAAAATTAGACTAGATAAAAAAAATAATACCTTTTTATCTGTATCATTAAATTTTACAGCCAAACACTTATAAAAAAGAAAGGGTAATAACAATGATAAATGAAGATGTATCAACCTTATAAAAATGTCAGGTAGTTTTAATTTTTCAAAGAAAGATAAAAGAATAATCAAAACTGGAGAATGCCTTGTTCTGAATGAGTCGTACTCATAAAATGTTTTTGAAAATTCTGAGGCAAATTCTTCACTTACTTTTTTTTGACCGAGGTAATCAACTATAGCTCCACCTGTTGAATTTTCGCCAAGAAAGAAACTAATTATTAAAGTTAAATAAAGAATAAAAAAGAGAAGGATTTCCTTTTGATGCATATTTTTATTTAAAAATTTCGATGACATAATTTAATTTAAAAAATTAATATATCTTAATTTGATAACCATAAAGTTTCAAATGGTTTGAGTTCTGATTTATGGCTTAAGCTAGTTTTATCCAGTAAGTTTTTGTATTTGCTAAATTTGTAATTTAATTTAAATTTTTGATATTTTGACGACAAATTAGTAATATTATATATAGTTTGTTTTTTATCCAAACTTGTTCTTTTAAAACAAAATATTTTTCTTCCCATATTTAAATTCTCCCTTTTTGCGTTGGGATGGAATGCTTTATTTTGTGTCTTAATTGAAATTAAGTTTAAAATTTCCTTACAAAATCTGCTTTGTTTAGACCTTTTGTTTTTTAATAAATTATTCAATCTTTTTTCGTTCCACTTGTACCTGTTTAAATCTCTTTTATTACCCGAAATAATATATTTATATTCATCATTTGAAGTTCCAAATAAAGAATTAAAATAAATTGCAGGCACCCCTTCAAAAGCAATCATAATGGCATGTGCAGATATATATCTTTCAAAGAAAAATTTACCTTTTTTATCATAATCAGTTTTTTGAAATGCATTGAAAAGTGTAATATTTGCCTCGTAAACTTTTTTTAATGATCCATGAACTTTTCTATAAGATAATTGACCACCGTTTTTTTTTAAACGCTTAAAGAGTAGGGATAATTTTTCCTTTTTAAGATATCCTTCAACTGGTCTCATGCCAATTCCATCATGGGAGGCTATAAAATTTAGATAATTATTACCAATTTTTGTGTAAGGGAGTTTTTTGCTCCACTTATTCAAGTAGGTACTATCTTCAAAAAGAAGTGAATGAACCAATAATGGAGGTAAAGAAAAATTATATATCCAATGAGCCTCATCATTATTTCTTCCAAAATAACTCAAATTTTCTTTCTCAGGTAAATTAGTCTCTGTAATAATAATTGGTTTAGACTTAAGTGAGTTACAAACTATTCTAAACAATCTAATAATTTCGTGTGTCTCTTTTAAATTTACACAATTAGAACCACTTTTTTTCCATAAATAAGCAATAGCATCTAGTCTAAAAATAGTGACTCCATTATTTGCTAAATTTATAATTATTTTGATGAATCTTAATAAGACTTTTGGATTCTTGAAATTTAAATCAATTTGATCGTCACTGAAAGTTCTCCATAAAAGATTATTCTCTTTGAATATACTAATCCTTTTAAGTAGTTTATTTTCTCGCGGTCGAATGACTTTAGAAATGTTAAATTTTTTACCTACTGTTAAAAAATAATCTTTTCCTGGCGATTTATTAGCCAAAAAGTTTTTAAACCATAAGCCTTTTGAAGACGAATGATTTATTACTACGTCTGCCATTATGTTTGTATTTTTCGATTGTTTATTTATTTCAGACCAATCACCCAATCTTTTATCTACTTGATAATGATCTTTTACAGCAAATCCACTGTCACTACTTGACGGATAGAAAGGAAGAAAGTGAATTATTTCAAAAAACTTATCAAGATTTTTTTTATAAAACTTTCTAAAAATTTTGATTGTTTTTTCTTTGTCGCTATTTAATAGACTGTCACCATAACAAATCAAAGCTGAGGTCTTTTCTGACACTTTAAGTTTTTTTCCTTTTTTTCCAAGTTTATTATATTTATTTATTACCTGAAAAATTTCATCAGCATAAATTTTAAGTTCTTTTTTTGATTTAGTTGATTTGTAAATAAAATTTAATTTTCTCTTTATATCTTTTTTACTTTGCTGAGATAACATTAAGAGTTGTCTTTGTTATCCTCAATAACAGCTTTGTTTAGTTTGGTGAGAAAATCTGGTATAGCACTTTTCACTCTGCTCCACGTTGGTATAAATGGTGTATCCATAGGATTTACATAAAAGTCGTCTCCTGCTTTCATTATATTAATTGCAAATAATTCGACTGCTTTTTCCTCGGTATGTGAGTCAAATTTGAGACCGTTCATTGTTGCATCACTTCTATAAATATCTATCATATCTAAAGCACATCTATAGTAAGTAGCCTTTAAAGATCTAAATGTTTCCCTACTAAATGAATTTCCTTGTGTAGCTAGTTTTTTTATAAATGTTTTAATTATATCTATTGACATTTTTGATAGACCTTTGGTTTCATCATCTAATGAGAGGTCTTGATGTTTATGATCGTAAGTATCAGCTAAATCAACTTGACAGATGTTGTTTGGTGAAAAATTTCTTTGCATTTCAGATAAAACACCAACTTCTATACCCCAATCTGAAGAAATCCTTAATTCTGATAAAACATTTCTTCTAAATGAGAATTCACCAGATAAAGGATACTTAAATGACTTCATAAATTGAAGGTACTCACTGCTGCCAATTGTTTTTTCTAAAGCAATTAACAAGGGCGCAACAAGTAATCTAGCTACTCTGCCATTCATTTTTTCATTAGCTATTCTTGGATAGTATCCTTTACAAAATTCAAAGTTGAAAACTGGATTTACTACAGGGTAAAAAAGTTTTGCAAGCATTCTTCTGTCGTAAGTTTTTATATCGCAATCGTGTAAAGCAACCGATCTAGCTGTGTCTCTTGCAATTGACATCCCAAGGCAATACCAAACATTTCTACCTTTGCCTGGTTGATTTGGTGCGAGATTTTTATTTTTTAATTCTTCGTCTAACTTTTTAAGTTTTGGTCCATCATTCCATAAAATAGTAAAATCTGTTTTTAGTTTTTTAAAAAATTTCCATGCATCTTTTGCCTGAATTTTGTTTGCTTTGTCGAGACCAATAATAATATGATTTAGGTATTTTGTTTTACTAATTTCGCTAACAATTTTTGGAAGCGCTTCTCCTTCTAATTCTGAGTAAAGACATGGCAATATTAATTCCATTTTCCTTTCTTTTGAAAATTCTAATAACTCTTTTTCAATTTCATCAGTAGATTTAGTCTTAAAGTCGTGAAGAGTAGAAACTATACCGTTTTGAGAAAAATCACCCATTACTTATCTTAATAACATTATTGAATTTTTTCCAGCGCCATTTTAACAACTTCTTCCCAACCATCTGGGGCGAGCTTTTTTGAAACTAAACAATTGTTTATATTTAAGGTATCTAGCTTAAATTTTTCATTAAAAACTAAGCATGCTATGTCGCTATTTTTAAGCATATCTAAGTCATTAAAATTATCTCCGACTCCTATTATTTTTAATTTTTGTTTTTCAGTTTTCTCAAAAATTCTACTTACTTTTTTCATTGCAAATGACTTACTCACTTTGTCAGATAAATTAATAACACGACCACCTTCTTGCATTGTTAGACCTATATTATAAGCTACTTTAAATAAGTTATTTTTTTCTGCCTTATTACCTTTAAAAATAATAGGCACTGAGAATTCTCTGTCAGATGCATAACTTAACTGTTTCTCAGATAAACCAAAAATTTTAAGCTGTTCCTCTTTTTTGAGTTTTAATACAAACTTACATTTTGAAATAAATTTTTTTGGGATCTTTTTTAAGAAGACATTTAATATTTCATCTTTATCTCTACTAAGTATAATTTTCTCAGGAAAATCTGAGTTAATTAGGTTCATCTTGTATATAGCAGCACCATTTTCAGCAATAAAAGGAAGTTCTTCCTTTAGCTCGTGACAAAAATTTAAGATCTCAGCTTTTGTTTTACTTGAGTTGGGTATTATAGATATCTTTTTAGATAGTAAACTTTTAATGTATTTTCTTATACTTTCAAATTCAAATGTTTCATTGTGTAATAAGGTTCCGTCTAAATCAGTAAATATAACTATTTTTGAAATCATGTAATATTTATGATTAAGAATCTATTTGCTTAAACTTAGATATCAACAATTAAAGTATCTTTTGAACCGCCACCTTGTGAGCTATTTACAATTGTACTGCCTTTTCTTAATGCTACTCTTGTCAAACCGCCAGTTGTTACATATGTAGATTTTCCACTAAGTACAAATGGTCTTAGGTCAAGATGCCTTGGTTCAATATCATTTTTAGTAATTGTTGGGGCAGTAGATAAAATTTCCAAAGGTTGAGCTATAAATTCTCTCGGATTCTTTTTTATTTTTGCAATTACTTCTTCTCTTTCTTTTTGAGGTGCCTTTGGACCAATCATTATTCCATATCCACCAGATGCATTTGCAGGTTTTACTACTAATTTTGATATGTTATCTATTACATAATCCATTTGAGTCTTGTCATGACACAAATAAGTTTCAACTTGATTTAAAATTGGTTGTTCTCCTAAATAATAAACTATCATTTTATTGACGTATGAATAAACAACCTTATCATCTGCAACACCAGTTCCTATGGCATTTAAAATTCCAACGTTTCCTTTTCTCCAAGCTTTGAATAAACCAGGAACACCAATAACTGACCCTTTATAGAATGCTTTTGGATCCAAAAAAGTATCATCCAAACGTCTATAAATACAATCAACTCTTAAAGGACCTTTAACAGTCTTCATGTAAACTATATCATTATCAACAAAAAGATCTTTTCCTTCTACTAAGGCAATACCCATTTGTTCGGCTAAATATGAATGTTCAAAGTATGCAGAATTATAAATCCCCGGAGTTAAAACAACCATGTGAGGGTCTTTTGTTTTTTTTGGGATACACTCTTTCATACAATTAAATAGCTTATTAGTATAAATATTAATGGAAGCAACTTTGTATCTTGTAAATAGCTCAGGAAAAACGTCTCTCATTACCATTCTATTCTCAAGCATATAAGACACGCCTGAGGGAACTCTTAAGTTATCTTCTAGAACTAAATAATCACCAGATTTATTTCTAATTAAATCTACTCCTGAAATATTTGACCATGCTTTATATTTTGGTGAAAACCCCTCACATTCTTTAACATAGTAAGGTGATTTAAATATTATCTCTTTAGGGATAACATTGTCCTTAAATATTTTTTTCTGGTTGTAAACATCATCGATAAATAAATTTAGAGCTTTTACTCTTTGCTGTAATCCCCTTGAAACTTTATTCCATTGAGTTCTTGGAATAATTCTTGGTATTATATCAAGAGGCCATTTTTTTTCTTCTGCTCTATTATTTGCAGCGTATACTCTAAAATTAATACCTCTTGCACTTATAGTACTTTGGCAATTTTTTTCTATTTCTTGAAGTTTTTCTTTTCCGTATCTTTCAAGAATATTAGAAATAATTGTTGCATGTTTGCGAAGCTTATTATCTTCTGTAAAATATCCATCGTAAGCATATTTTGCATTATAATTTTTCCACAATTTATTAACCATTTTAATAGCTTTTAATAGTTAAGCCTATTATGCAAATGCATTTTAGATATATCAGATATGATATAAATCGATTATAAATACGTCGTTTAATTAAATAATACTTATAGATATATGACTTACTGCATAGGAATTAAAACAAAAGAGGGCATAATAGTAGCATCAGACAGTAGAACTAATGCTGGTTTTGATAATGTAAATATTTATTCAAAAATGTTTACATATGATGTTGGTGATAGGACTATATTAATAGTAACTTCAGGAAATCTCGGAACGTCACAAGCAGTTTACAAGTCTATAGAAAAGGATCTTAAAGATAATTCTGGAGGGAAAAATCTTAATTCATGTGAGGATTTTGATCAAATTGCAAAATATGTAGGTTCTTTAAACTTAAAACATTCATCTCCAAAAGGAATGAATACAGACACAGTATTGCTGGGTTCAACTTTTATTGTTGGTGGCCAGATTAAAGGTCAGCCCATGGAATTATTTTTGGTATACCCACAAGGAAATTACATAAAGCCAGCAGACAGCAAACCTTATTTAGTAATTGGAGAGGTTAAATATGGAAAACCTATTTTAGATAGAGTTATAACGCCAGATGTGAAGTTGGGAGATGCTTCAAGATGTGCACTAATTTCTATGGATTCAACTTTAAAAAGTGATTTAACTGTTGGTCCACCAATTGACTTTGTGGTGTATAAAAAAGATCAATTAAAAATTGCTTCTCAAAAATGTTTAAATCTAAATGATAAAGAATTCTCAACAATGACAAATGAATGGTCAGAAGGAATTTTAAAAGTTTTTAAATCATTTCCAAGATTTGATTGGGAATGATTTTAATTAATCTTCTTAAAAAGATCCTTAGCACTCAACCATCCATTTTCCAACCTTGGGCCACCAAACCAGTCACCACAAATACCGAGACCAATTTTTTTATCCCAATAACTTTGCACATTTAAAGGTTTTGAATTAGAGGAATATTTCCATCCATGTATGTGGGTAAAATACGTCTTTCTGATTTTAATTTTTGTTAGTTTTTTAAACTTATTAATTAAAACATTTGTGTAAAATTTTTTTTTATTTCTGTAGTTATCAGTGTGTTTTTTTCCATACTCAAAGGTACTTTGAAGTACCCATAAGTCTTTATTATATTTAAATCTTTTTTTTGAATTTTCTTTAGAAACCCAACCTAAAACTTTGTCATTGGTAAAAAAACTGCTCGCTTTAATTGCTGTTTTATTGGTCATTAATAAAACTGTGAGACTTGAATTCATTATAACCTTATTTTTAAAAAGTTTTGTTTTAACAAACTTAGAGGTAAGTTTTTTTGCTTGTGGAAAAGGAATTGATAAGATTAAATTTTTTGAATAAATATACTTATTATCTTTAAATCTGAGATACCAACAATCTTTTTGTCTCTTTATTTCAGATAGTTCTGATTGGAAATTACAATTAATATTCTTAAGCAAAAATTTACTTATATCGTTATTTCCTTTAACACCAATTAATTTGACATGTTTTTTGTCTCTTTTGACCTTCTGATTTAAAAATTCATGATTTCCTGTCCAATGTTTGAGAATTTTTTTTTTAATAAGTTTATTGGTAAAAGATTTAAATTCCTTTGATCTTGGAGATAAATATTGAAGACCATGGTCAAAACCTATTTTGCCTTTATAACGCTTAAAAGAACTTCTGCCACCAACACCTCTTGCTTTATCGTGAACGTTGATTGAATATTTTTTTTTTAAATGATAAGCAATTGTTGAACCAGAGATACCAGATCCTATTATACAAAAATCTAACATTATTGAGATATTTAAAAAACTATATTAAAGACTTTTGAGGTTTCATATCATTTTTCTTAATTCCAGCAACCTCAACTGGTTTTTTCATTGCATCTCTTCTAAATGGCTCACCTAATTCTTGGTTTAAAATAATCTCTATGAAAGTGGTAATACCTTTTTTTTGGTCTTCACAAGATTGTTTGATCGCTTTAGTTGTTTCTTCCATTGTTTTGCAAGTAACTCCTTTTAGACCACATGCATTAGCAACTTTTGCATAACTTAATTCTGGATCTAACTCTGTTCCAACAAAATTATCATCAAACCACAATATAGAATTTCTTTTTTCAGCACCCCATTGATAATTTCGAAATATTACCATTGTAATAGCAGGCCATTCTTCCCTAGCGCATGAACTCATTTCATTCATGCTTATTCCAAATGCACCGTCACCAGCAAAACCAATTACAGGTGTATCTGGGCATCCAATTTTTGCACCTAATATTGCAGGAAATCCGTAACCGCAAGGTCCAAATAAACCTGGAGCTAAATATTTTCGCCCCTTTTCAAAAGTTGGATAAGCATTACCTATTGCACAATTGTTTCCAATGTCACTCGAAATTATTACGTCTTTTGGTAGAGCATCTTGAATTGCTCTCCACGCTTGTCTAGGAGACATTCTATCTTTATCTCTTTCTCTTGCTTCTTTATTCCAGACTGTTCCTGGATCATCCTCTTCGTGATCTAGCCCAGCTAAAGTTTGTAGCCAAGCGGATTTAGTTTTGTGAATTAAATTTTTTCTCTCATCTCGACCCAAATTACCAGCGTCAGATGAAAGTTTATCTAAAATTTGTTGTGCAACTTGTTTTGCATCACCGCATATTCCCACAGTGACTTTTTTTGTTAGACCTATTCTATCTGGGTTCATATCTACTTGAATTATTGTTGCATTTTTAGGCCAATAGTCGATTCCATAACCTGGTAAAGTTGAAAAAGGATTTAATCTTGTTCCTAATGCTAAAACAACATCTGCTTTTGAAATAAGTTCCATAGCTGCTTTTGAACCATTGTAACCTAAAGGTCCAACAGCCAGTGGATGACTACCAGGAAAACTATCATTGTGTTGATAACCATTACATACTGGCGCATCTAATTTCTCTGCTAACTTTTTACATTCTTCTATCGCTCCACCAATAACTACTCCTGCACCTGATAAAATAACTGGGAACTTTGCTTTTGATAATAAACTTGAAGCTCTTTCAATTGCATCTTTTCCACCACCTTGTCTTTCAAATCTTACGATGGGAGGAAGCTCTATATCTATAACTTGTGTCCAATAATCCCTAGGTACGTTTATTTGTGCTGGTGCCGATCCTCTAAAAGCTTTTTCAATTACTCTATTTAGCACTTCTGCCATTCTTGACGGGTCTCTAACTTCTTCTTGGTAACAAACCATGTCTTTAAATAAGTTCATTTGTTCTACTTCTTGAAAACCACCTTGACCCATTGTTTTGTTTGCAGCTTGAGGTGTTACGAGTAATAAAGGTGTGTGGTTCCAATAAGCTGTTTTAATAGGTGTAACTAGACCTGTGATGCCCGGACCATTTTGAGCGATAACCATTGACATTTTTCCAGTTGCTCGAGTGTAACCGTCTGCTATTAATCCTCCATTGGTTTCGTGGGCAACATCCCAAAAAGTTATTCCAGCTTTTGGAAATAAATCTGAAATCGGCATAAAAGCAGAACCAATAATTCCAAATGCGTGTTCAACTCCATGCATTTGAAGTACTTTGATAAAAGCTTCTTCTGTGGTCATTTTGGTCATAAAAATTCTCTACAATTTTGTTTGCAATCGCATGATTAATATATAAATTCTTAGCAAGTTTCTACTAAGAAATCGTCTCAATGGCTAAAACAGATATAATTATTCACGATAAAAAAGACAATGTTGGCGTAATTGTTATAGAAAAAGTATCAAAGGGCCAAGACTGTGGATGTTGGATAATGGAAGACGACTCCTCATTTAAAGTAAAATCCGAGGCAGAAATACCCCTAGGTCACAAAATAGCATTAGAAGATCTTAAGGAGGGTGACACTATAATTAAGTATGGACATGATATAGGTAAGGTAATTAAGTCTATAAAAAAAGGCGACCATGTTCACGTTCATAACGTAAAAACAAAAAAGTGGTAATATGCAAATTCCAAAAAGTTTTTTAGGTTTTAAAAGAGAAAATGGCAGAGCCGGAACAAGAAATCATGTAATTATTCTTCCGGTAGATGACATTTCTAATGCATGTGCTGAAGCAGTAGCTAATAATATTAAGGGGACAATTGCACTTCCGCATTCTTACGGAAGATTACAATTTGGAGCAGACTTGGAGCTTCATTTTAGAACAATGATTGGAACAGGAAGAAATCCAAATGTAGCTGCAGTAATTGTAATTGGCATTGAACCTAAATGGACCAAAAGAATTGTTGATGCAATTGCTAAAACTGGAAAACCAGTTGAAGGTTTTAGTATAGAGGGTGTTGGAGATATCGACACAATTGCGAAAGTTTCAAAAAAAGCTCAAGAATTTTCAATGTGGGCCTCTGAAAAACAAAGGGAGGAATGTCCCATAAGTGATTTGTGGATATCAGTGAAATGTGGAGAGTCAGATACAACATCAGGACTTGCATCTAATCCTACAGTCGGAAACTTAATGGATAAACTCGAGCCACTTGGAGTACACTTATGTTTTGGTGAAACGTCAGAATTAACTGGAGCCGAAACTGTGTGCGCAAAAAGAGGTAAAACAAAAGAAGCACAAGATAAATTTATGAAAACTTGGAGTTCATACAACGATTTTATATTAAAGGAAGCAACAAATGATTTGTCAGAAAGTCAACCAACAGCTGGAAATATTGCTGGAGGACTTACAACAATTGAAGAAAAAGCTTTTGGAAATTTTCAAAAAATAGGTTCAAGAAAATTTATAGATGTATTAGAACCAGCTGAGGAACCAACTAAAGGAAAAGGATTATATTTTATGGATACATCATCAGCTGCTGCTGAATGTGTTACTCTTCAAGCTGCTGGGGGTTTTAACATTCATTTATTTCCGACCGGTCAAGGAAATATAATTGGCAATCCCATTGAGCCCGTGATTAAACTTACAGCTAATCCATTAACAGCGAAAACTATGAGCGAACATATTGATGTCGATGTTTCAAAAATATTATCAAGAGAAATGAATCTTGATCAAGCTGGTGATGAATTAATTAGATCTACTATTAAAGTTGCAAATGGGAGACTAACTTGTGCTGAAGCACTAGGTCATAAAGAATTCGTCATGACTAAGTTGTATAGAAGTGCCTAATTAAATTACAGAATTTATAGCTTTATAAATTTTATCTTTAGTTAACTCACCCAAACTTCGATAGACTTCTTTATTGTTTTTATAAATTACAAGCGTAGTTTGGAACTGAATATTTAGTTGTTTGGCAATTTCCCTATTTGTAACATCAAATGTAAGATAAATTAAATTATCAAAATCTTTTTCAACATCTTTCAATGCCTTCATTTGACTAGCACATGATGTGCAATATTTAATCCATGAACTTACAACTACAGTCTTTCCATCTGACTGAGCTTTATTAAAAACATCATTATCGAATGTTGTTTGTTTTTCAGCTACAGCTAAATTGAAAGGTAATATAATCAATAATAAGACAAATAGTTTTTTCATATTATTTACATTATAATCAATTTTATAAAATTAAACTACTTTTGTGAAGCAGGTGGAGCTGTGTATACAAACTTCTTTTTAAGATTTGATAAAAACCTTCTCAAAATTGCCGCACCGACACCTAATACAAGGGCTAAAACAATTGAGAACAATCCATAAAGAACTGGAACATTTTTAGATAAGTCTCTTACAAATTGGGAGATTGGTCCTAATGTGTTAGATCCGTTATTTGATGTTTCTTTAATTATCTCTTCTGCAAAGAAAGTATCGTATGCTATCGCTATTCCAACTAATAACAAAAGCATTGCTAAAATAGTTTTAAACTGTGAGCTATCAACTTTTTCACCAATCTTTTGGCCTATTTGAACCCCAAGTATGGAACCTAAAATTAAAACTGTTACTAATATTAAGTCAATCGTACCGTAATTAAACGCATGTAGGATAGTAACTATTGCACTTATAAATATTGTTACAAATAAAGAAGTTCCAGGAATTAATTTAGTAGGCATTCCTATAATATAAATCATCGCAGGAACAAGTATAAAAGCTCCACCAACACCAAGTATAGCTGCTATATAGCCCACAATAAATCCCATTATAATTGGAGTAAAAGCACTTTCATAAAGTTTAGATTTTTTAAATCTCATTCTAAAAGGCAATCCTTGCAACCAATTATGTTCGTGCAATTTTTTTTTAACAATAATTTTTTTTCGGGCTCTGTCTATTTCAGTGACACCTTGAACCAACATCATAGTTCCAATAATTGCTAAAATGTACATGTACGCTAATGAAATAACGATATTAATTTTTCCAATATCTTGAAAATATGTGAAAGTCAAAATACCCAAGATAGTCCCTGCTGTACCACCAACTACAATCATTAAACCCATTTTATAATCAAGAGTTCCCTTTAAATAATGAGTGGTAGAACCTGATATGGATGTCCCAAGAATGTTATTTGCTTCATTTGGAACTGCATAAGCTGGCGGGATACCTAAAAAAATTAAAAATGGGGTCATCAAAAAACCACCACCAACGCCAAATAGTCCTGATAAAATTCCAACAACTAAACTTAAAAAAAAGATAAAGGGTAAGCTTACATTAACTTCTGCAATTGGAAGAAAGAACTCCATTGAGAACAATTATTCCCCAAAATTATTAAAGTCAACTGTTTGATATTTAAAATCCAAAGAAAGTACTAGATAACATTACTACCCAGTATGCTCCTAAACCTATATATAGAGCTATTTTAGTATTAATATTTGATAATATTTTTAAGTTAAATATATGCTTGAAAGAGTTTGTGTGTTTTAGGAAATATTCAAGCATACTTATCAAATACACCTTAATAGGGATCTTTGCAAGAATTTTTTAAAAAATAGTTGCTCCAAATACCTTCACAGAACCTCCTTCATCTCCGAGAACTAGTCTGCCTAAAAACTCACCTTCTTCTGTAGTGCTAGTCTGTTTAAATAAAACAGTTACGTGCATTCCTCGTCGTAAGCAACCAAAAGCTTTGAAATTATCTGCTAAACTTGAGATTAATTTATTACTTGCCCATTGTTTACCAAGCTCAACTTCATTAGCGCCGTAAAGCATTTGGGAAGAAAAGTCTTTGGTAAAACCACCATAATCCTTCATATTTGAAGATCTAATTAGATTTGACCAAATAGGATTAGCCAATTTAATAATTTCATCATCAGTCTTTGATGTGAAGCTCATAATTTAGAAGTCCTTTTAAGATGCCTTTTTTTTCTCTTTACCGTCTACTATGTGATAAACAGGTTTTTTTTTCCATCGTAAACTTACCTGTTTCAGGATCTCTTCTTGATACTGTTAAACAATGCCAATTCTCATCATCTAATTTCATATGATCGCCTCTGTAGTAGTATCCTGGCCAACGAGTTTCCTCTCTAAATAACGTATGTTCAGTTACACATTGAGAAGTTAAAGCTCTATGTTTCAACTCCCAAGCTCTCATTAATTGGTGGTAATCCTCAGCTCCTACATTTTCTAGGTCTTCTTGGAGCCAATCTAGTAATTCTAAACCTTTTTTAAGAAGATTATCATTTGTCATATAATTATTAGTAATTCCACCGCAATATTCATCCATGATTTTTTGAAGTCTTTGTAGTCCTTGTATAGGAGAGATATAACTTGGGGAAACTGTACCTCCGGTTATTTCATTCCTACCAACCGTATAATTTTCTAAAGGTTTATAAATTACTTCTTTTAAATCATTATATTGTTTTTCACTTAATTTAATATTATTAGCTTTTTTATCTTCGATGTATTTAACAGCAGCTTTTGCTGCTAGTCTTCCCTCTGTGAAAGAACCCGATGAAAATTTATGAGCGCTTCCACCAACAGTGTCACCTGCTCCAAATAAACCCTCTACAGTCATCATTCTGTTATATCCCCAGAAATAATCGTCAGGTGCAATGTCCTCTGGACCACTTACCCATGCTCCTGAACATGTTGCATGCGAACCCATAACGTAAGGCTCTGAAGTTGTTAATTCTGGATTAGTATACTTTGGATCTATATTCTGAGATGCCCAAACTACAGCTTGACCGACTGTCATACCTAAAAAGTTTTCCCAGCCAATAGTTTCGAGATGGGGGTCTTGAAAAGCTTCTTTAGTTACCATGTGTATTGGTCCACCACCTGCTGCCACTTCTTGAATAAATGCATGATTTCTTAAACATGTTGGAGTTGGATGATGATCGATATATTCACCAACAAGTTTTTTTGTAGCGTCGTACCATTTTTTTTCGTAATTCTCCCCGTTGGCATTTTGCGTGTAAGTTTTTAAATGTAAAAAATACGCACCAACTGGACCGTAACCATCTTTAAATCTGCAAAGTACAATTCTATTTTCCATTTGTGTCATCTTAGCACCAGCTGCTATAGGTAATGCGTAAGCAGAACCGTTACTCCAAGGTGCATACCAAGTTCTTCCCATTCCTTCACCAACTGCTCTGGGTTTAAATATATGTGACGCCCCTCCCGCAGCAATGATTACCGCTTTGGCTTTGAAAACATGATAGTCACCAGTTCTCATATTAAAACCAACTGCTCCAGCCACTCTATTTTCATTTTCTTCATCTTTAAGAAGATGAGTTATCATAATTCTATTGTAAATTTTATCGGCTGATTTCTTTGCTGCTTCAGCAACTATCGGTTTATAACTTTCGCCGTGAATCATTATTTGCCACTTACCTTCTCTTTGATATCTGCCTGTGTCTTTATTTTTCATCATAGGCAATCCCCACTCATCGAACATATGAACAGTTGAGTCTACATGTCTTGCCATGTCATAACCTAAATCTTCTCTGACCAATCCCATCAAATCATTTCTGGCGTATCTGACATGATCTTCAGGTTGGTTTTCTCCCCATTGCATTCCCATATAACAATTGATTGCGTAAAGTCCTTGAGCTACTGCACCACTTCTGTCAATGTTTGCTTTTTCAACACAAATGATTTTTAAATTTCTTCCCCAGTGTCTAGCTTCGAACGTAGCGCCAGTGCCAGCCATACCACCACCAACAACTAATACATCACAGTCTTCAAAAATAGTTTTATTTTTTGGCATTAATAATAAACTCCTTTTTTAAAGGAGTTCTTATCTAATGTTGGAAGTTCTTTGTCAGTGTTTAAACCGTGCGGTTCATTGTAAAGAATTTGTGAATTAATTTCTCCTTGATTTGGTTTATCTCCGTCAGCAAGTTTTGGAATAAACTTTCCCCAAGGCTTTGTTGTTATAGGAGATACAAAATCTTTTTCTGTTCCATTTCTAAACTTTATTTTCCATGAGATAGTTCCTTTTTCTTCTTCTCTTCTAACTCTTACGCTGTGACCCATTGGTGCAAAGTCAGCATAGCCCCTTACATCTATTGCATGATTGGGACAAGCTTTAACACAAGAGTAACACTCCCAACAAAAATTTGGCTCAATATTTTTTGCTCTTCTAATAGTTTTATCTATATGCATGATATCTGACGGACAGATATCAACACAGTGACCACAACCGTCACACCTAGTCATGTATACAAATGTTGACATTTATTTTATCTCCTTTTTTAATTCTAACATATTAATAGTGTTTTGGCTCTTCTCTTTTTATGCCGAGACCAAATTGTTCAGGAGCATCAGCAGGTGGTGGTAAGTTATCTCTTGAACCATCAGCCTCAGCTAAGTTTTTTTGTATTGCAGCTCCTGGTTTGTAAAACATATGAGCAAACTTAGACCAATAAACTCCTCCGAATAAAGCTATATTTGCAACTCCAAATAAAAATAGAAATAAAGTGTCCCATATAATTATTTCTTTAAATTGCAGGTAAGACCAAATTAAACCAAAAGTAGCAGATGCTAAGAGTGCTAGAACAAATAAGTCTGCTGTTATTATTCTAAAAACCGAGTTTGCTTCAGCTGCAACATCTACCCTTAAAAAAAGCCAAAACCAATATCCACCTAAGCAGGTCATTATTGCTCCAACATGCCAGATAATTGGCCAAACGGTTGGAGTCTGTGAGTCAGTGTAAAAAAATATCATCGCAGCAGAACCGATCCAAAAAAGGATTGTTCCATACATTCCTAAGACATGTGCAATTCTTCTTTTACCCCAACCAAGCTCAGCTGTTGTTCCGATATCATGAATTATTGTTTTGCCAATAACGGCTAGCCTTTCACCGGTGCCCAATTCCCTTTTTGCTGATTTTTTTGCTTTTTTAGCATTATTGAAAAAATATTTAACATTCTTTTTATGTATGATGTCTATTACTGTTCCTAAAATTACTAACCCAACCATAACGATTACAAAAGTTTGAATTGCCATCATTGGAATTGTTTCAGCTAAAGTTGCAAATGGATTAGTTGTAAACATAATTATTATAAAAATTTTATTATTACTAATATACTTAAAAAAATAGTTCAACAGTGATTAAAGCGCACTTTTTGCCCAATAAGAACATTATTTTTTAATTTTTCGAATATAATGTTGTTTTAAAGGTATAACACTTCTAACTCCACCTTGTGGGTTATCCACATCCCCTTTTCTTCGTGGAATCACATGTATGTGGCAATGGAAAATAGATTGGCCCGCAACCTTTCCAGCATTTGTTCCAATATTAAAACCTTCTACTGATTTATCTTCTGATATTATCTTTTTTTTTAATTTTTTGATAAGGTCGTTACAAGCTAAAATTTCTTTTTCATTTAATTCAAAATAATTTTCTATACATCTTTTTGGAACAACTAATGAGTGAAATTGTGAGACAGGATAACTATCAGAGGATGCATACGCAAGGTCATTTTCAAATATTAATTCATTCTGGTTAGTTTTACAGAATATACAGGGATTGTTAGGATCACTCATAATGATTTAAAATTTAGATATTTGTTTATTTTTTTATATCCGAAATTATTTTTACTCTTCCAATTCATCTCTTTGATGTATTTGACTGGTGTCAAACCTTTTCCTGAGCCTATTAA
>CACHYX010000015.1 GCA_902584225.1 uncultured Pelagibacteraceae bacterium | reverse complement strand
TCAAGCAGAAAATGAGGAAATTTTAAAAAGAGAACCTTATATTGATATAGTTGTGGGTCCTCAATCTTATCACCAAATTAATTCTTTAATTTCAAATTATAAAAAAGGTCGTAAAGAATTTACAGAATTTGAAACAAAAGATAAGTTTGATTATTTAGATAAGATAAAGAGTAAATCCAGTAACGTTTCGTCGTTTCTTACAATTCAAGAAGGATGTGATAAGTTTTGTAGTTTTTGTGTAGTTCCCTATACACGTGGCCCTGAGTACTCAAGGCCTTTCCAAAAAATTATTTTAGAGGCCCAAGATTTGGTTAAAAGCGGAGCAAAAGAAATTATTTTACTTGGACAAAATGTAAATGCATATTCATTCAAGGATAAATCAAAAATATATAGATTGTCAGATTTAATAAATGAGTTAGAAAAGTTTACTGAAATTAAGAGAATTAGGTATACAACGTCTCATCCAAGGGACATGACTGATGATTTAATAGAGTGTTATTCAAACTCAAAAAAATTACAACCATTTGTTCATTTGCCAATTCAAAGTGGTTCAGACAAAGTTTTGAAACTAATGAATAGAGGTCACAAAGTTGAAAAATATTTTGAAATCTACAAAAAAATGAAAAAAATAAATTCTAAAATTGAATTTTCAAGTGATTTTATCATTGGACATCCAGGAGAAACAGAGGAAGATTTTAAGGATACAATAAATTTTTTATGTAAAATAAAATTTATAAATTCTTATTCATTTATATTTAGTCCTAGGCCTGGAACGCCTGCATCCAATTTAGATTTAGTCGATTATGAAGTTGCTAAAGAAAGACTTATAAAAATTCAAAAAATTTTGTTTAGATATCAATTAGAACATAATGAGTCTTTTTTGGGAAAAAAAATTGAAGTGCTTGTAGAAAATAAAATGAAAAAAAGCCAAATGTATTTTGGAAGAAATGAGTACCTTAGTGGAGTGATATTTGATGGAAATGAGAGATTTGTTGGAAAAACTGTAAAAATAAAGATTAATAAAGTAAACCAAAACAATTTATTCGGTATAATAGACACCAACTCAGATATGAGGGCTGCTTAATCTTGAATAATCCTTTATTAAACAAACAAAATAAAGATCTCAAATTTGTTTATTCTGACAACGATACTCTGAGCATCATATTTAATAACAACGAAATATTAATGGGTGTAGTGGGTGAATTTAATAATAATTTAAAAGAACTAGAAAAAATAACAGAGACAAAAATATACTCCAGGGGAAACTCAATATTAGTCAAGAGTTCTAGTACAAAAAATGAACTAGTTAAAAAAGCTATAATTTTTCTTACAGATCAGTTAATTTTAAATGGAACGATTGAAAAAAAGGATATAATTTCCTCAATTAACAAATTTATGATAAACGAAAAAACAGACAAAAAAATTGAATATATAATCAAGACTCCGAAAAAATCAGTTATTCCAAGATCGGAAAAACAAAAAAATTACGTAAGAGCATTGAGGGAAAGCGATATTATTATTTCTTGTGGTCCTGCAGGAACAGGAAAAACTTTTCTCGCAGTAGCAGTTGCTTTGACAATGTTACTTGATAAAAAGATTGAAAGAATAATTTTATCTAGACCAGCAGTAGAGGCAGGTGAAAGATTAGGTTTTTTGCCTGGAGATATGAGAGAAAAAGTAGATCCATATTTAAGACCTTTATACGACTCACTTTATGATTTGTTAGACTTTGAGAAAATCCAAAAAAAAATTGAAATAGGTGATATTGAAATAGCTCCATTGGCATTTATGAGAGGAAGAACATTAAAAAACTCATTTGCAATTTTAGATGAAGCACAAAATGCAACTGATACGCAAATTAAAATGTTTTTAACAAGAATTGGAGAAAATTCCAAAATTGTAATCAATGGTGATCCGTCCCAAATTGATTTACCAAATAAATCTCTATCAGGATTGAATAGGTCAAAAAAACTTCTTGGACATTTAAATGAAATTTCAGTTGTAGATTTTGATCACTCAGATGTTGTTAGACACCCGTTAGTTTCTAAAATTGTGAAAGCTTATTCTGATCAAAGTAAGGATTAATGATTAAAGCTGAAATAGTTGTTGATTTCCCAAAATGGAGAACCAAAATTAAAAGTCCAAATCTCTACTTCAAAAAAAAAATCAGAAAAATTTCAACAATAAAATTATTTAAAAAAAAAAATTTTCATTTCACTTTATTATTGACTAATAAAACTTTCATAAAAAAACTTAATAAAAAATTTCGAAAAAAAAACAAAGAGACTGATGTTTTGTCTTTTCCGATAAAAAGTCATTTTAATAAAAATTACAAAGGAGATATAGCTGTTTGTTATGAGATTATAAATTTAAGATCAAAAAAAACAAATTTTAATATTGAATTTGATAAAATGTGGATCCACGGCCTTCTTCACTTGCTTGGATATAATCATGTTAAATTTAAAGATTACAGACAAATGTTAAGAAAAGAGCAAGACATTTTAAAACGAGTAAATTCAAATTGATAAGAAACTATTCTAAAAATTTTAACTTTTTTTTTGTACCATTCGTTTGTGGTTTAATTTCTACATTAAGTTTACCACCATACAATTTCTTTTACCTTAATTTTATCTCATTTCCGTTTTTACTTTTATTCTATTTAAGTTTGAAAATTAAAAAAAGTTTCTCATCCTTTTTTTACGGTTTGATATTTGGCTTTGCGTATTTTGTTTCAAATATTTATTGGATCGCAAATTCATTAACAGTTGAAGAAATATTCAAGCCATTAATTCCCCTTGCTATTACAATAATCCCTCTTTTTCTTGGATCTTTTTATGGAATATTTTTTTTAATTTTTTCTTATTTAAAACCAAAAAAAAAAATTTCGAGTATTTTTTTATTTGCCTTAATATTTTCATCCATAGAATATTTAAGGGGCCATATTTTTGGAGGTTTTCCTTGGAACTTAATTTCTTTTAGTTTAGTTGAAGTTAATCAATTTTTACAAATTTTATCATACATTGGAACATATTCGTTTAATTTAGTAGTTGTAACTTTTTTTTTAGTCCCTTCAGTCATCTTATTCGAAGTAACAACCAAAGCAAAATTATTAACAGTTTCTTTTGCACTAATTTTAATTATTTCTAACTTAATTTTTGGTAACTTAGTTTTAAATAAACACAATAATATCTTAAATTCACCATTAAATTTAATAATAAAAAATGTTTCACCTAAAATTGATCTTAAAAGATTTTTTGATGGGACAGATCCTTCTTTAGTTATAAAAGACTTGGCAGAACTAGGAAATACTGACAACAGAGATGCAGTTTATATATATCCCGAAGGGATATTGCCATCTATTAATCTAAATGAAATTCAAGATTACTCCTCAGTATTTGATAGTTTTTTTAAAGATAATCATAAAATTATAATTGGTATAACAAGATACAAAGAAGCAAAAATTTTTAATTCTATGGTTTTACTTGATAATAAATTGAAAGTAATAAGTGTTTATGACAAAAATAAACTTGTTCCATTTGGCGAATACCTCCCCTTTGAAAACTTTTTTAAGAAATATGGTTTAAAAAAAATTACTCAAGGATACCAATCTTTCAACTCTTCAAGTAAAAGAGATTTAATGAATGTGAACGGTATAAGATTTCTTCCTCTTATTTGTTATGAAATCATTTACTCAGGAAGTCTTTACAAAAATTATGATAATTATGATTTTATCATAAACATTTCAGAAGACGGATGGTTTGGAATGTCCGTAGGCATAGATCAACATTTTTTTCATTCAGTTTTTAGATCTATTGAAGAAGGGAAAAATATAATTAGATCTGCTAACAATGGAATTTCAGCATATATTGATAGTAAAGGACAAATTATAAAAAAAATTGAATCAACTCAAAAGGGAGTAATTGAAATTGATTCTTATAAAAAAGGTTCAAAAACAATCTTTAGTTCATTTGGAAATAAGATTTTCTTTTATTTCCTTATTTTTTATATTACGGTTATTTTTTTATTAAAAATAAGGGAGAGACAATGAAAAAGAATTATCTATTTACTAGCGAGTCCGTCTCTGAAGGTCATCCAGATAAAGTTTGTGATAGAATTTCTGATATGGTTGTAGATACATACTTAGGCGCTGAGCCGCAATCAAGAGTAGCTTGTGAGACTTTAACAACAACTAACAAAGTAGTACTTGCAGGGGAAGTTAGAGGTCCAGAAATAAATAAAAATGATCTAATAGAAAAAGTAAGACACTGCATTAAAGATATTGGTTATGATCAAGATGGTTTTACATGGAAAGAGGCAACTAAAATTGAAAGTCATCTACACGCTCAGTCAGCCGATATAGCTATGGGAGTTGACTCATCTAGTAATAAAGATGAGGGAGCTGGAGACCAGGGGATTATGTTTGGTTATGCATGTAATGAAACTGATGTTTTGATGCCTGCACCAATACACTATTCACATAAGATTTTAAGATTAATGGCTGCAGATCGAAAATCTGATAAGTTAAAAAATATTGAACCAGACTCTAAAAGTCAGATAACCATAGAGTATAAAGATGGAAAACCTGCAAATGTAAAATCTGTAGTAATCTCGACCCAACATTCTGCAGATGTGGATCAATCTCAAGTTAGAAAATTAGTAATGCCGTATATTGAAAAATCCATACCAAAAAATCTTTTAAGTAATCTAGATGAAAAAGAAATTTACATAAATCCAACTGGAAATTTTGTTATTGGTGGCCCTGACGGGGATAGTGGTCTTACGGGTAGAAAAATTATTGTTGATACGTATGGTGGTGCTGCACCACACGGTGGAGGGGCCTTTTCAGGCAAAGATCCAACTAAAGTTGATCGGTCAGCCGCATATGCCTCAAGATATCTTGCAAAAAATGTTGTTGCTTCAAAAATTGCTGATAAATGTTTAATACAACTTGCTTACGCTATCGGAGTATCAAAACCATTATCTATTTATGTTGATTTATTTGATAATGATGAAGAGAAAAACAAACACGTAGAAAAATTGATAAGAGAAAATTTTGATTTAAGCCCCAGAGGTATAAGAGAAATGTTAGGTTTAAATAAACCGATATATGAAAAATCAGCTGCATACGGTCATTTTGGAAGAGAGCCAGAGGGAGATGGTTCTTTTTCTTGGGAAAAAACTGATAAAAAGTCAATATTTTCTAAGTAAAAAGTTGAAAAAATAGGTAAAAATAACTATATATTTCTTAAATCATAGAATTTTAAAAATGGGCTTCGGCCCATTTTTTTTTGGAGAATTATGTTAAATAAAAGAGCAGACAAATTAGAGTTACTTAGAATAGCAGAAGCTGTAGCACTTGAAAAAGCTATTGATAAAGAGTTAATTATCAATTCAATGGAAACTGGTATTGCTAAAGCGGCAAAATCTAAGTTTGGAAATGAAAATGAAATAAAAGTCTCTATCAATAGAGACAGTGGAGATATTGAACTTTTTAGAAGATTAATTGTAGTAGAGAAACCAGAAAACACTAATACTGAAATAAGTCTTAAAGATGCTGAAAAATATGGTGAAAAAAAAATTGGTGATGAAGTTTTACAACCTCTCCCATCTTTTGATTTTGGAAGAATAGCAGCACAAACTGCAAAACAAGTAATAAGCTTTAATGTTAGGGAGGCTGAAAGAGAAAGACAATTTAACGATTTTAAAGATAAAAAAGACACTATATTAAGTGGAATAGTCAAAAGATTAGAATTTGGAAATGTCATAGTCGACTTAGGTAGAACAGAGGCAATAATTCAAAAAAATGAAATGATACCAAGAGAGAACATTAAAGCTGGCGATAGAGTGAAAGCTTACTGTTACGACGTCAGAAGAGAGCAAAGAGGTCAACAAATTTTTCTTTCAAGAGCACACCCAAAATTTATGGAAAAACTTTTTATTCAAGAGGTACCAGAGATATATGATGGTCTTATAGAAATAAAATCATCTGCTAGAGATCCAGGTAGCAGAGCTAAAATTTGCGTACAGGCTGTAGATACATCACTTGATCCAGTTGGAGCTTGTGTGGGTATGAGAGGAAGTAGGGTTCAGGCAGTCGTCAATGAACTGCAAGGAGAAAAAATTGATATTGTTAATTGGTCAGAAGATCCTGCTCTAGTTGTTTCAAATGCTTTATCACCCGCAGAAGTACAAAAGGTAATTGTAGACGCAGAACAAAAAAAAATGGATGTAATTTTAACTGAGGAAAACTTGAGTAAGGCAATTGGTAGAAGAGGACAAAATGTAAGATTAGCAACTAAGCTCATGAACTATGAAATTAACATAATGACTGACAAAGAAGACTCTGAAAGAAGACAAGTAGAATTTAAAGATAAAACAGAAACTTTAATGAAAAATCTCGAAGTGGATGAAACATTAGGTCAGTTACTTGTGGCTGAAGGATTTTCAACAATTGAAGAAATCAAAGATAGCGAAATAGACAATTTAGCTAAAATAGAGGGTATTGAAGAGGAAACAGCTAAAGAATTAGTCCAAAGAGCAAAAGAATTTTATCAAAAAGACCAAGAGGAAATTCAACAAAAAATTAAAGATTTAGGAATTCAAGCTGACTTGACAGAACACAAAGGTCTAACGCCAGGTATGCTTTTAACTTTAGGAGAACAAAAAATTTTATCCCTGAATGACTTTGCAGACTTGGCTTCAGACGAATTAATTGGTGGCTTTGATATAATCAAAGGTGAAAGAATTAAAATTAAAGGCTATCTAGAAGATTTTGCTCTATCAAGAAAAGAGGCAGATGACTTAATTATGACAGCTCGAGATAAAGTTTATAAAAATTAGAAATGAGAAAAAATGGAAACAAAAAAAACAAAATTAACTATATCAGGAAAACCCAGAAAAAATCTATATGATAAGCAGGGATTAACAAACGATAAAAAAAAACAAAAGTTTGTTACCGAAAAAAAATTTTCTAAACCATTTAATAAAAATAATCCGGGTTCTGCAAAATTCCCAAAAAAAACGTTTTCAAGCAAGCCATCATTTTCACCTAAAATAGGAAAATCGTCTTTTCCCTCTAAAGTAAGTGATTATGAAAGAAGAAAACTCGCTGAACAAAGAGCTACAAAAAAAATTAAAGGCGATATAAAAGATAAAGATAATAAAAATAAATTTTCAACAAAAAAAAGAGAGTTAAAATTAACTGTATCAAGAGCTTTAAGTGAAGATATAGAATTTAGGTCAAGAAGTTTAGCCTCGATTAAAAGAGCAAGAGAAAAAGAACTTAGAGAAACAAAAAATGCAAATGATGATGAAAATTCAAAAAATGTAAAGAGAGAAGTTAGTATACCAGAATTAATTACAATAAGAGATCTAGCAAATAGGATGGCCGAACAGTCGTCAAGTATTATTAAACATTTGATGGGTATGGGAGTTACGGTAACAATAAATCATACTATTGACTCTGACACAGCTGAGTACTTAGTTAAAGAATTTGGCCACATTCCTTTAAAGGAAAAAAAAGCAGAAGAGATAGTAAGTAAGATTAAAGAAATTAAATCTGAAAATCTCCAAAATAGACCTCCGATAATTACTGTTATGGGCCACGTAGATCATGGAAAAACCTCTGTATTAGATGTACTAAGAAGCACTAATGTTGTTTCAGGTGAACATGGTGGAATTACTCAACATATAGGTGCATACCAAATAATTCATAACAATGAAAAAATAACTTTTATAGATACACCCGGTCATGCTGCATTTACAGAGATGAGAGCAAGGGGCTCGAAGTTAACTGATATTGTTGTGTTGGTTGTTGCTGCAAACGATGGTGTAAAACCTCAAACAATTGAATCAATTAAACATGCTAAAGCTGCAAAAGTACCAATTGTCGTGGCAATTAACAAATGTGATTTACCGGATGCGGATCCACAAAAAGTTAAAAATCAGCTTCTTGAACACGAACTAATTTCTGAGGATTTATCTGGAGATACACTTATAGTAGAGATTTCAGCCAAAACAAAAAAAAATATTGATAAACTTTTAGAGTCCATAACTTTGCAAGCTGAACTTTTGAATTTAAAGACAGACTATGACAATAAAGCAACTGGTATTGTTTTAGAATCAAAAATTGATATTGGAAGAGGCCCAATAGCAAATATAATCGTGACATCTGGTAAATTAAAAAGAGGTGATCATTTTGTATGTGGACCTCAGTGGGGAAAAGTGAGAGCAATAATTGACGACAATGGAAAATCTGTTGATGAAGCTTTACCATCTACTCCAGTTGAAATTTTAGGTATAAGTGGGGCTTCAAAGTCCGGAGATGATTTTCTTGTTCTTGATACAGATAAAGAAGCTAAAGTTTTAAGTGAAGCAAGAATAAACGAAGCTCAATCTAAAAAAGGTCAAGTATCTCTAATAACCCAAGACTCAGCTTTTAAAGACCAAACAAGTGAAGAATTAAATATAATAATTAAGTCGGATGTACATGGTTCTTCTGAGGCGATTAAAAATGCCATAAACCTAATAAAACATGATGAGGTCAAACCTAAAATAATTTTATCAGATGTTGGGATGGTTACTGAAACCGATGTTAGTTTAGCAAAAGCTTCAAATGCAGTTTTGATTGCTTTTAACGTCAAGCCAAGCAAAGAAGCAAAAAAAATTGCTGAGCAGAGTGCGGTAAAAATTTCATCATTTAATATAATATATGAATTAATTGACTTCGTAAAAAGCAAGATGTCAGGTCTACTATCCCCAGATGTAGAGGAAAGCATAACTGGATCAGCAGAAATTTTAGAGATTTTTAAAGTATCAAAAGTTGGTAAAGTTGCTGGTTCAAAAGTAACTACAGGTGAAATAAATCAAGACTCTCTTGCTAGAGTTATAAGGGATGGAACAGTTGTTTTTACTGGAAAAATTGGTTCAATTTTTAGGGAAAAAAATCAAACAAAACAAGTTACAGAGGGCTTAGAATGTGGGATAACCTTAAAAAATTTTAATGATTTTCAGAAAAAAGATATTATTGAGGCGTATAATTCCAAAACAACAGAGAGATCAGTATAATGGGAAAACTAGGAAAACCAGTAACCCAGAGACAACTAAGGGTCGGTGAAATGATAAAGCAAGCTTTAAGCATGATTTTTTTAAAGGATGAGGCAAAACTTCCAAATGTGCAAACTAAAGGGATTACAGTAACAGAAGTTAGAATGAGTCCAGATCTCAAAACAGCAAAAACTTTTGTTCTACCTCTTGGTGGAATAAATTCTGATGAAACTGTAGAAAGTCTTAAAGAATTTTCGTTCGTAATAAGAAAAACTTTGTCAAAAAAAATTAATATGAAGTTTTTACCAAAACTTTTATTTGTTAAGGATGAGTCTTTCGATTACGCTGAAAAGATTGAAAATTTAATTAAACAAACAAATAAATAGGAATGAAATGAACAAAAAATTGAAAGAAGTCGCTTTACATGAAAAAGATACTGGATCATCAGAAGCCCAAATTGCCTTGTTAACTGACAAAATAGAAAATTTGTCAGCGCATATGAAGAAGTTCAAAAAAGATAAACATTCATCTGTTGGACTTTTGAAAGCAGTAAATAAGAGAAAGAAATTATTAGATTATCTAAAGAAAAATAAATTAGATGCATATAAAAATATATTAACCAAATTAAACTTAAGGAAATAAATGTTTAAAGTTTTTAAAAAAGAGATAGATTTTGGTGGAAAGAAAATCACCCTTGAAACAGGAAAGGTTGCTCGTCAAGCGGATGGAGCAATCATTGCTACTTGTGGTGAGACTGTAGTTTTGGCAACAGCTGTAGGAGCAAAGAAAGTTAACCCAGATGTCGATTACTTTCCGCTATCAGTTAATTATCAAGAAAAATATTATGCTGCAGGAAAAATACCTGGAGGATATTTCAAAAGGGAAGCAAGACCTACAGAGAGCGAAACATTAATCTCTAGATTAATTGATAGACCAATAAGACCTTTGTTTCCAGATGAATTTAAAAATGAGGTACAAGTATTACCTACTGTAATTTCATATGATAAAGAAAATGAAGCTGATATTTTATCAATAATTGCTTCTTCAGCTGCTTTAGCTATTTCTGGAATGCCTTTTTTGGGACCAGTTGGTGCATCAAGAGTTGGTTTTATCGATGGAAAATATGTTTTAAATCCATCAAAAAAAGACTTAGAAAATTCAAAATTAGATTTAGTTGTTGCAGGAACAAAAGATGCCGTACTTATGGTAGAGTCAGAGGCAAGTGGTTTGACAGAACAACAAATGTTGGATGCAGTAAAATTTGGTCATGAGGGGTTTGTTCCTGTTATAAAAATGATCGAAGATTTAGCTAAGGAGTGTAAAAAAACTGACTGGGTTGTTGAGAAAAAAGATTTATCTGAAGTAAAGAAAAAGTTAGAGAAAGAATTTTCTAAAGATTTGAAAAAAGCGTTTTCAATTAAAGACAAACAGGAGAGATCAAACCTAATATCTGAGGTTACAGAGAAAGCTAAAAAACTTTATGAAGAAGACGAAAACTTTAATGAGTTAGATGTCATGCATGAACTTAAAGATATAGAAAAAAGTATCGTAAGAACAGATATCCTAAAAAATAAGAATAGAATTGATGGTAGAGGGCTTGCCGATGTAAGGCCAATAATGTGTGAAGTTGGAATATTGCCAAGAGTACATGGATCTGCACTATTTACTAGAGGCGAGACACAAGCAATTGTTACTACAACTTTAGGAACTTCTGATGATGAACAAAGAATAGAAAGCTTAGAAGGTCTCCAAAGAGAGAGATTTATGCTTCATTACAATTTCCCACCATTTTCTGTTGGTGAGACCGGCAGAATAGGTACAGGAAGAAGAGAAATAGGTCATGGAAAATTAGCATGGAGAGCTATTAATTCCTCATTACCTTCTAAAGAAAGCTTTCCATATACTTTTAGAATAGTTTCTGAAATTACTGAGTCGAATGGATCCTCTTCCATGGCAACAGTGTGTGGCTCATCTTTAGCTTTAATGGACGCAGGAGTTCCAATTAAAGAGCCTGTAGCGGGTATTGCAATGGGTTTAATTAAAGAGGGTGATGACTTTAGTGTGCTTTCAGATATTCTTGGGGACGAAGACCATCTTGGAGATATGGATTTTAAAGTTGCTGGAACTAAAGATGGAATTACCTCTTTACAAATGGACATCAAGATTACAGGAATTACTTTTGAAATTATGGAGCAAGCTCTAAAACAAGCTAAAGACGGTAGGATTCATATCTTAGAAGAGATGAATAAAGCTCTAGCTAAATCAAGGAATGATGTTGGTAAACATACTCCAAAAATGGAAAAGATTACAGTTGATAAAAAAGATATAGCAACTGTTATAGGTAAGGGCGGAGCTACGATAAGAGAAATTGTTGAAAAATCAGGAGCTAAAGTAGATGTAAATGATGAAGGAGTAGTCACTGTAGCTGCACCAGATGAAGATTCTAGAAACAGAGCTATGCAAATGATTAAAGATTTAACAGCTAAAGCAGAACTAAATAAAATTTATAATGGTAAAGTTATGAAAATTATGGAGTTTGGAGCTTTTGTAAACTTTTTAGGAAAACAAGATGGGCTTGTTCATATTTCAGAACTTGCAGATAAAAGAGTTGCGAAAGTAACTGATGTAGTTAAAGAAGGTGATGAAGTTAAGGTCAAAGTTATTGGATTTGATAGGGGAAAAGTAAAACTATCTATAAAACAGGCCTTAATGTAAAAAACTCAAAAGGTTATGGCCTTACCGATTTTTTTTAAACCAAAAAAAAAATATAGTCTCATAAGAGTAGGAAAAGATTTTGATGGTGGATATTTAGTAGGCAAAAATACCATATTAAAATCTAATATCTTAATTTCTTTTGGAATAAATGACGATTGGTCGTTTGAAAAAGATTTTAAAAATATTAATTTAGAAGCGCGAGTGCTATGTTATGATGATAAGCCAATTTTAAAATATTTATTTAAAAAATTAATTATTTCTACTATTTTTATATTTAGTCACTTCAATTTAAATAAAGTTTTTATTATGATTAAAAATATTGTTTGTTTTTTAAAAGACCAAAAAGAATTAACATTTATTAAAAAAAAAATATCTTATGGAGATTTAAAAGAAATTATAAAAGACATTGAAAGTGACTCTATTTTTTTAAAAATTGATATTGAAGGATTTGAATATAGAATTCTAGAAGAAATCCTTTTATATCAAAAAAAATTTACTGGAATTATAATCGAATTTCATGACATCGATTATCATAAAGATTTGATAAAAAATTTTATAGATAAATTAAACTTGAACTTAGTTCATATCCACCCAAACAATAACTCTTTAGTTGACAATAATAATGATCCAACTTGTGTAGAAATCACTTTTGAAAAAAAACCCGTCGAAAATGAGGGGGCACCTAATTTGCCAAATGAATTAGATATGAAAAATGATCCCAAAAAAAAAGACGTTTTATTAAACTTTAATTAAAAAAGTTTTAAAACCCACCTCTCCAATTATTTTTATCATTGAAATGATCTTTTTCATTTTTGGAAGTTGGTCTGAATAAATACATTAAAACAACCAGTAAAACGAAAATTGATAGAAGAATTTCTACCATAATTTATGACATATTTTTTGGATCAGGCATCCCGACTTTGTTGTAACCTGCATCGACATAATGGATTTCACCTGTCACACCTCCACCAAGATCACTTAATAAATATAGGGCCGAATTTCCTACATCATGAATATCCACATTTCTTTTTAGAAAAGAATGATCTTCGTTCCATTTGTATAGGAACTTAGCGTCACCAATTGCAGATGCAGCAAGTGTTTTAATTGGACCAGCACTAATCGCGTTAACTCTTATTTTTTTTGAGCCTAAATCTCTTGCAAGATATTTTACACTTGCTTCTAATGCAGATTTACAAACCCCCATCACATTGTAATTTGGGATTGCTTTAGTTGACTCGTAAGTTAATGTAAGCATGCTTCCTCCATCTTTCATTATCTTAGAAGCTTCTTTTGCAACCTCTGTAAATGAAAAACATGAAATTAACATACTTCTCAAAAAATTTTCTCTAGTTGTATTAAGATACTCCCCTGACAATTCCGACTTATCTGAAAATGCGACTGCATGAACAACAAAGTCAATTTGACCCCATTGTTTTTTAATATCTTCGAATAATTTTACTACTTCTCCTTTTTTCTCAACATCGCAACTAAATGTAACTTTAGAATTTAATTTTTCTGCTAAAGGAATTACTCTTTTTTTAAGAGCATCCCCGAGGTAAGTGAATGCTAATTCTGCACCCGCTTCATTTAATTTTTGGGATATTCCCCATGCAATAGACCTCTCATTAGCAACACCCATGATTAGTCCTTTTTTTCCCTTCATTAGATCCATAAATTAAACCTTTTCAAAAACTAGTGTTGCGTTAGTTCCGCCAAAACCAAAACTGTTAGACATTACAGAGTTTAAATTAACATCTTTTTCAACTTTGGTAACTATCGGATATTTTTTAGCTTCGTCGTCCATGTCAGTAATATTTGCGGATGCTGCTATAAAACTATTTTTCATCATTATTAAACTATAAATTGCTTCATGAACTGAAGTAGCCCCTAAGGAGTGACCAGCTAATGATTTTGTTGAACTTATTTTTGGTTTATAATCTGTAAAAGTTTCTCCAACTGCCTTCAATTCAGTAATATCACCAACAGGTGTTGATGTTCCATGCGTGTTTATATAATCAATTTTATTTTTTGCAGTGCTTAAAGCCATTTTCATGCACCTGACAGCTCCTTCACCAGATGGTGCAACCATATCGTAACCATCAGAGGTAGCTCCATAACCAGTCAATTCCGCATAAATTTTTGCACCTCGTGCTTTTGCATGCTCATATTCCTCTAAGACCAAAACTCCACCACCACCTGCTATAACAAATCCATCCCTTGTTTTGTCATATGGTCTAGAAGCTTTTTCTGGCGTATCATTATATTTTGAAGATAATGCAGTCATTGCATCAAACATAGCAGTCATTGCAAAATGAACTTCATCACTTCCCCCAGCAAAAATAATTTTTTGTTTTCCTAGCTGAATTAATTCCATCGCATTACCGATACAGTGTCCGCTAGTTGCACATGCAGAACTTATTGTATAATTAACTCCTTTGATTTTGAATGGAACTGCTAGCGTTGCAGAAGCAGTACTAGACATAGTTCTTGGAACTACAAATGGACCCATTCTCTTCGGACTTTTGGCTCTAGTTTTATCAGCTGCTAAAATTACATTTTCAATAGATGGTCCTCCTGAACCCATAATCATCCCCGTTGATATATTACTTACGTCTTTTTCTTCTAAACCAGAGTCTTTAACTGCCTCTGCCATTGATATATAGTTATAAGCTGAGCCAGGTCCCATAAACCTTATAAATTTTCTATCAACATGGTCTTCAAGATTAATTTTTGGTTTTCCATGTATGTTACTTTTTAGATTGTACTCTTTGTATTCATCGGAAAAAGAAATTCCTGATTTAGAATTTAATAGAGACTGATAGACTTCATCTTGATTGTTTCCTAAACAAGAAACTACCCCAATCCCAGTTACAACAACTCTTTTCATTATTTGAATAAACCTACTTTTAAATTTTCTGTTGTATAAATTTGTTTTCCATCAGCTAATAATATTCCATTAGCTAGACCAACAGTCGCTCCCTCTTTTTTAAGAATTTTTTTCATATTTATTTCATAAATTGCTTTTTTGACATTTTTTAGAACTTCACCAGTAAACTTTACAGTGTTTACACCTAAAGCCCTTCCTCTTCCTGGATTTCCAAGCCAACCTAAATAAAATCCAACTAATTGCCACATTGCATCTAAACCTAAGCATCCTGGCATAACTGGATCTTTTTTAAAATGACAATCAAAAAACCAAAGATTATCTTTAATATCCAGTTCAGCAATTATTAATCCTTTACTAAACGTACCCTTATTCTCGCTAATTTCAGTGATCCTGTCAAACATTAGCATAGGTGGTAAGGGAAGTTTTGCGTTACCTGGTCCAAAAAGATCTCCATTTGCGCAACTAATTAAATCCTCATATGTGTATGAGTTTTTTTTCATTTTTTGATAACCTTAATACTTGATTTAAACTAAATATAATATAGGTTTAGTTTAGAATTATTATAAATAACAATGCTTAATAATAGCCATTATATTGATAAATTAAGAAGCTCTGGCTTAAGACCTACTAAACAAAGAATTAAAATTTGTGAAATCTTATTTAATACTGAAAAGACTTTTCATTTTACAATAAATGATTTGGTAAAAAAAATTAGTAAAGCAACGAATGATAAAATTTCTTTAGCAACAGTTTACAATACTGTCCATGCTTTTAAAAAGAAAGGTTACTTAAAAGAGATACCGATAAATTCTGATCAAAGTTATTTTGATACCAATACGTCGCATCACCATCACTTTTATGATGAAAATCAAAAAGACTTAATAGACATAGATGACGCAGATGTAGAACCAGTTAAAATCAATACAAGAATTCCTGGCAAAAAAATTAAGTCTGTTGAAGTCTTAGTAAAAGTCGAAGACACAGAATAATAATCAAAATTCTACATTATAATAGTTCTAAACTGTTGACAAATTTATTTAGAATAATTATAAATTAATAAAGGAGATAAAATGAGCACTGAATTTAAAGACGGAAACTTCAAATCAAATGAATTAAGCAAATGTCCATTTACTGGGGCGGGTACATCAGCAAAATTTTCAGCTGGAAGAGGTCAAACAAACAGAGACTTTTGGCCAAATAGTTTAAACTTAAAAATATTAAGTCAACACTCCAATTTGACTAATCCCATGGATAAGAAGTTTAACTATTCAAAAGAATTCAAAAAATTAAATTACAAAGAACTTAAAAAAGATCTTAAAAAATTAATGACAGACTCACAGGAATGGTGGCCAGCTGATTACGGTCACTATGGACCATTCTTTATTAGATTAGCTTGGCATGCTGCTGGAACTTATAGAACAGGCGATGGAAGAGGTGGTGCTGGAACAGGTAATCAACGTTTTGCACCTCTTAATGCTTGGCCGGATAATGTGAATTTAGATAAAGCAAGATTGTTGTTGTGGCCGATTAAACAAAAATATGGAAAACAAATTTCATGGGCAGACTTATTTATTTTGGTTGGAAACGTTGCCTTAGAGTCTATGGGTTTTAAAACTTTTGGTTTTGGAGCAGGTAGAGTTGATATTTGGGAGCCAGAGGATGATATCTACTGGGGATCTGAGAAAGAAATGCTAGGTGTAGAAAGATATAGTGGAAAAAGAGATTTAGAACAGCCACTTGGAGCTTCACATATGGGATTAATTTATGTAAATCCACAAGGTCCTGATGCAAATCCTGATCCATTACTTGCTGCTCATGACATTCGAGAAACTTTTGGAAGAATGGCGATGAATGACTATGAAACTGTTGCTTTAGTTGCTGGTGGTCACACATTTGGAAAATCTCATGGTGCTGCATCAGAGTCTCACAAAGGTCCAGACCCAGAGGCATCAAGAATTCAAGATCAATCAACTGGATGGAATAGTAATTATAAATCAGGAAAAGGGGTTGATACTATAAGCAGTGGAATTGAAGGTGCTTGGACACAGTCTCCTATTAAATGGGATATGGGGTATTTTGATTGTTTATTCAATCATGAATGGGAACTCACAAAAAGTCCTGCGGGAGCTCATCAATGGACACCTAAACAAAATGGTCAAAAAATTAAAATGGTTCCTGACGCACACGACAAAAACAAAATGCATCCACCAATGATGCAAACAACAGACCTTTCACTAAGAATGGATCCTTCATATGGTCCGATTTCAAAACACTTTTTTAAAAATCCTGATGAATTTGCAGATGCGTTTGCAAGAGCATGGTATAAATTAACTCATAGAGATATGGGTCCAAGAGCATGTTATTTAGGCAGTGAGGTTCCAAAAGAAGAATTAATTTGGCAAGATCCTGTTACAAAACCAAAATACAAATTAAAAGCAAAAGATATAAAAGATTTAAAATCTCAAATATCAAAATCAAAACTATCTGTATCTGAATTGGTAAGCACAGCTTGGGCATCTGCTTCAACTTACAGAGGATCTGATAAAAGAGGTGGAGCAAATGGTGCTAGAATAAGATTAGAACCACAAATTAACTGGGAAGTTAATAACAATGGTAAGACAACAAAAGTAATTAGTGCACTTGAAAAAATCCAAAACAAATTCAACACTAAGAAAAAATCAGTTTCATTAGCAGATTTAATAG
>CACHYX010000014.1 GCA_902584225.1 uncultured Pelagibacteraceae bacterium | reverse complement strand
GTCTGAATTAACAAAAAATTGAAAATCTTTTTTCTTTAATAATTTTAAGTAATCAGAATCTTTTTTGATATTGCTTTCTTTAAAATCTTTTCTTTTCTTTAATTTTTTATAAATACTTTCAAATAAAAGGTGATTTTTCACTATAAAGAAAAGCGAATTTTTATTATCAAACTTTAAAAAAGTTTCTTTTGAATCGTTTTTATAAAGAAAAATTTTACTTATTTTTTGACCAATTTTTTCAACATCTATGTCGTACTTTTTCAAAAACTTAATGTTTTCAAAAGATAATCCAATAGTCCTATTGTAGTTAATTTTTGCTGACCTATTTTTTTTTTGATAGTACATATGAACTGATATCCCTTTTTTAATTAATACTTGAGATAAAATTAAGTTCGTTAAGTTTTTTCCAAATAAGCAAATTTTCATAAATTTTTTTAATTTTAACAATAAATATTAAATGATACAAAGTGATAAATTTGATTCTTTATGAATTTAAAAATTAAGAATATCGATCTAAAAGCATTTATATTTAATCGCTTAATTGAAATTTTTGCAATTGGGCTGTTTCTGTTAGCAATTTTACTGTCTTTAGCAGTGGTAACTTACACGCCGGATGATCCAAATTTTATATTTTCTGAGGGACAAAAAGTTAAAAATTTGCTCGGAATTAATGGAAGTATAGTATCAGACTTTTTTTTTCAATCAGTTGGATTAATAAGTTATTTCATTCCTATAACAATTATCTTTTCAGCAATTAATATTTTTTTTAAAAAGACACCAAGTATTATTGTAAATAATATTTTTTTAGTAGTTTGTTATAGTTTAATCGGGACTTTCTTTTTAAGTGTTTTTTTAACATCACCCTACTTTCTTTACATTAATGGAAATGGAGGGTTTGTTGGTAATTTTTTAAATGAATCAGTTTTTTTAAAACTTGAGTTCTTAAATAATAAAATTACTTATTATTTTTCTTTAATAACTTTTATTCTTCTATTTGTATTGAGTTTAAATCCAAATTCTTATTGGATCAAAATATTCATAAGAAAGAAAAAAGATGACCAAGTTAAAGATCAAATCATAAGTCAGGATCCACAATTTAAAGAAAAAGAAACTGTTCAAGAAACTTTTAACCTCAGTGGGTCCATTTCAGAGCCTAAAAAAGTAGGTGCTTTCAAACTTCCGTCACTTGATTTCCTTAAGGTTCCAGAAAAGAAAGTTAAAAATGCAAAAGAAGAAAAAAAAGTTGATGCTGATTTTTTGGAAAAAGTATTGTTAGATTTTGGTGTACAGGGAAAAATAACAAAAATAAGTACGGGTCCAGTTGTTACTCTTAATGAGTTTGAACCTGCTGCGGGAGTTAAAGTCTCAAAAATCGTAAACCTCTCCGAAGATATAGCAAGAAATACAAGCTCTGAGTCTGCGCGGATTTCTACAATTCCAGGATCTAGTACAATTGGTATTGAACTCCCGAATTCATTTAGAGACAATGTTATGTTAAGAGAAATAATATCCAGTCCAAAATTTAATAATAAGGATTTAAAATTACCAATAGCCCTCGGTAAGAGTATTTCTGGTCAACCATTGATAGGAGATTTAACTTCAATGCCACATCTTTTGATTGCTGGTACCACTGGCTCCGGAAAATCTGTATGTATAAATACGATTATTCTCTCATTGCTATACAGACACAAACCAGAAATTTGTAAGTTCATTTTAATTGATCCTAAGATGTTAGAGCTTTCGACATATGAAGGAATTCCCCATCTATTATGTCCTGTGATAACTGAGGCAAAAAAAGCTGCCTCAGTTTTAGGTTGGGTAGTAAAAGAAATGGAAAATAGATACAAGTTAATGACTAAGGTTGGTGTTAGAAATATTGACAGTTACAACGCTAAACACAAAATTTCTATGCCATACATTGTAGTTATTGTAGATGAAATGTCAGATCTTATGCTCGTAGCCAGTAAAGATATTGAGAATTGTATCCAAAAACTCTCTCAAATGGCAAGGGCCGCAGGTATTCATATAATAATGGCAACGCAAAGACCTAGTGTTGATGTTATAACTGGTACTATTAAAGCAAATTTCCCAACTCGTATATCTTTTCAAGTGTCTTCAAAAATTGATAGTAGAACAATTCTCGGAGAACAAGGTGCTGAACAATTATTAGGGAAAGGGGATATGCTTTACATGTCTTCTGCTAATCGAATTACAAGAATACATGCACCATTTGTTTCGGATAATGAAATTGAAAAAATTAATTCTTTTCTTAAATCACAAGGAGATCCGGAATATGTTGATGAAATTTTAAATTTGTCTTCTGAAAGTCCATCTAATGATGGATCTGACGACTCAGATCAAGATGATGAGCTTTACAATAAAGCCCTTGAAATAGTCAAATCTGAGGGAAAAGCATCAACCTCCTTTTTGCAAAGAAAACTTCAAATAGGTTACAACAGGGCTGCAAGAATAATAGATATTATGGAAAGTAGAGGCATTGTCAGTAAAGCTAATCATGTTGGCAAAAGGGAATTGTTGTAATGAGAACAATTTTTCTGATTTTAATTTTTTTTTTAATATTCTTACAAAAACAAGCTTTCACTGAGCCTAAAATTATTAAAAGAATTTCTGAGACCGAAAATTTTGCATTCGATTTTGAACAACTTATTAACGATAAAAAAGAAACTGGCAATTGTATTATTTCATTCAATAATAAAATGATATGCAAATACGATGAGACTGGGAAGTTAGTTGTATCTAATGGAAAGACTCTTTTTATTAAAAACAAAAACTCAAATTTTGCAAATACTTATAAAACTGAAAATACTTATTTTAAATATTTTCTTAATAAAGAGTTTTTAATCTCAAAAATTGAGGGAAATGTTGTTGAAAAAGAACAAAATTTTCTCCTATTAATTAATGATCAAAGTAATCAATTAAGTATTTTTTTTGATAAAAAAAATTACTTAATTAAAGGATGGGAAACTATTGATTTATATGGCAACAGAGTAAGGTCCAATATTATCGTTAAAAATATTAATCAAGAATTATCAGATAAAATTTTTGATATTAATCTTTATAACTAGCTAGCTCTGATATTAAGGTTTTCTTCTTTAAAAATTTTCATCCCTCTTGCTAAATAATTTTTTATCGCATTAGGATGATCTAGTGTACAAGTATGAACCCACATTCTTTTAATTTTTTTTTCAAAGGATTTTAAAATTGCAGTTGTTAAAGCATAACCACCAACTCCTTTACCAAAATAATCTTCAAACAAACCTAAGTATGCAAGTTCTGTCTCATTTTTTTCTGGATGATGTATAAGTTCAAAATATCCAACTAGATCTTTATTATTCTTGATTACGTAAGTTTCAAGATTTTTATTGGAAACATAATTTGACCACTGAAGATCAGTCCAAATCAATCTGTCAGTCCATCGATATTTCTTACCAATTTGTTTGTAAAAAAACTTATTCAGTTGAAAATCTGGTTTTGTCTTTTTCACTGAGTAATTAGCTTCTGGCTTATCTTTTTTAATTAGATCATTAATATTTTTTAATTCTAAAAAATTTCTTTTTACACTAATTATCATTGAACCATTCTCCCTACTTTTTCACCACCAAACAAATGAAAGTGCAAATGAGGAACTTCTTGGCCACCATTATCTCCAACATTTGATAAAGTCCTAAATCCATCATTATCAATACTTGAAATTCCAATTTTTTTTGCAACAGTTGAAATTCCTCTCATAAGTCCAACTATTTCGTCTGAACTGGCTTTAGAAGTAAAATCCTCTAAATTTACATATTTACCTTTTGGAATTACCAAAGCATGAACTTTTTTTTGTGGATTTATATCGTGAAAAGATAAAACAAATTCATCCTCATAGATTTTTTTGCATGGTATCTCGCCTCTCAGGATTTTTGCAAAAATGTTATTGTCGTCGTAGCTCATTTTTTTCTTTTATCTAGTTCTTTCATAACATCTTCCATTTTGACGTTATTTGCTTCGAGATACACAATAAGATGATACAATACATCGGCTGTCTCATGAACTTTATTTGTATTATTTTCCACAGCCTCAATTAATTCTTTAACTTCCTCTTTTACCTTTTCTACTGACAATTCTTTGTTAGCTAATAATTTATTTGTATAAGATTCGCTTTGAGGTTTAGTCTTCCTCTCTCTTACCATTAAAATTATATCTTCCAGAGTTTTAAGCATATTATGTTCTAACAGGAATTCCTTTGGACTCCAAATATTGCTTTGCTTCTTTCACTGAGTATTTGCCATAATGAAAAATTGATGCTGCAAGAACTGCACTAGCCTTACCTGATTTAATACCCTCTACTAAGTGATCAAGATTTCCAACACCACCAGATGCAATTAAGGGAATATTTACTCTTGAAGATATTTTTGACATTAATTCAATATCGTAACCAACCTGTGTTCCATCTCTATCCATTGAAGTAACTAACAACTCACCAGCTCCGCTTTCTTCCATTTTTTTAGCATATTCCAATGCATCAATGCCGCTATTGTTTCTTCCTCCATGAGTAAAAACTTCCCACTTATCTCCGTTTTTTTTTGCATCTATTGCAACAACAATACATTGGGAACCAAATTTTTTAGAACTATCAACCACGACTTTGGAATTTTCTACTGCGGCAGTATTAATTGAAACTTTGTCAGCTCCACGGTTCAATAATTTATTAATATCATCAATACTTCTTACTCCACCACCTACTGTTAGAGGCACAAAACATTTCTTTGAAGTCTTCTCGACAACCTCATAAATAGTATCCCTATTCTCATTTGAAGCAGTAATATCTAAAAAACAAATTTCATCTGCTCCACCATCACTATAGATTTTTGCTTGCTCAACAGGATCGCCAGCATCTTTTAGATCAACAAAGTTTATGCCCTTAACTACACGACCGTTTTTAACGTCTAAACAAGGTATAATTCTATTTTTAAGCATCTTCTTTAGCAAGCTCCTCTAATTTAATATCACCGTCATATATTGCTTTACCAACTATAACACCTTCAATATTTTTTAATGTCTTAGCTTTTTTGATATCTTCTATTGATGATACCCCTCCAGAAATTACCACGGGGCAATTTGAAATCTCAGCAACTTTTAATGTTTCCTCAAAATTCGGACTTTCTTTTGTTCCATCTCTGTTAATATCAGTAAAAATTAATCTACTAATACTATAATCATTTACTTCATTTAAAAAATCCAAAGTTGATATGCTTGAACTTTCTTTCCAACCTGATAACGAGAGTTTTCCATCTTTTGCATCCAAACCTAATGCAATTTTTTTTGGAAATTTCTTACAAGCCTTTTTCAAAAAATTTTTATCTTTAATGGCCGCACTTCCTAAGATTATTTTATCTACACCTATATCAGCATATTCTTGAATACTATCAAAATCTCTCACGCCTCCTCCTACCTCTACTTTAAAATCAAATTTACTCACGATCTCTTTAATGATATCAAGATTAACTGTTTCTCCCGCCAAAGCTCCATCAAGATCAACAATGTGTAAATTTTTAAACCCTTTGTCAATAAATTGTGTTGCCTGTTCGACTGGTGACATTTGGTATTCTGTCTTTTGACTAAAATCACCTTTAATTAATCTTACACACTTTTTATCTTTAATATCAATTGCTGGAAATATCTTCATTTATAAATTTATAAAGTTGTTGATTATTTTTAATCCGGTTTTATCGCTTTTTTCTGGATGAAATTGGGTGCCAAAAATATTTTCTTTTTCAACTGCGCAAACATGTTTTGACGAATAGTCAGTTGTTGCTAATATTGAATTTTTGTCAGTTGGGACAAACTCATAACTGTGAACAAAATACATGTGTGATTTATCTTTTATATTTTTAAAAATTTTACTACCTTTAACTATGTTTATTTGGTTCCATCCAATGTGGGGAAGCTTATATTTGCCATTTTGATTATCTATTTTTGTAACTTTGCCTGATATCCAGCCCAATCCCTTTGTCTCTGACTCTTCATATCCAACATCAGCGAACATTTGTAATCCAACACATATTCCAAGAAGAGGTTTTTTCTTATTCATTACAAATTCATTTAGGCAGTCAACAAGTCCTTTAATAGATTGTAATGCATCCACGCAACTTTTAAATGATCCCTGGCCTGGTAACACAACTTTGTCCGTGGATTTAATTTTGCTTACATCAGAAGTTACTTCAATTTTAACTTTATTTTCAGCTACTTCTTTAAATGAGTTAATAACAGAGCTTATGTTCCCTGATTTGTAATCAACAATTGTTACGTTCATTAATTTTTATAAAAAGCCCTTAGTAGATGGCACGACTTTTTTATTTTTTGGATCTATTTCTAATGCAGCTCTAAGCGATCTTGCTAAACCTTTAAAACATGACTCCACTTTGTGGTGACTGTTATCGCCATATAAATTTTCAATATGCAATGTAATTCCTGCAGCTTGAGAAAAAGCTTGAAACCATTCTTTAAAAAGTTCTGTGTCCATTTCTCCAAGTTTTTCAACTTTTAAATCTACCTTCCAAATCAAATACGGTCTATTTGAAACGTCTAATGCCACTCTAGTTAAAGTTTCATCCATTGGTATCATTGCGTGTGCATATCTTTTTATTCCAATGAATTTTTTTGATGCTTTTTTAAGACATTCGCCAATAGCAATACCAGTATCCTCTGTGGTGTGGTGAAGGTCTATGTGTGTGTCGCCTTTTGCTTTTACCTTTAAATCAATAGATGAATGTTTAGAAAGTTGTTCGAGCATATGATCAAGGAAACCTATACCGGTATCTATTTTGTATTGACCTTTGCCATCTATATTTAACTCAACGTCAATTTTTGTTTCTTTTGTTTTTCTTGTTATTATTGCTTTTCGCTTCATTTATACCTACATATATCTGTATTATTTAGTCATATCAACAAAACTAATTTGCCACTTGAAGATTAGAAATTAGTATCCACTTATAACTTATGACAACAATTGTACTTGTAAGAAAAAAAAATGACGTAGTTGTGGCAAGTGATGGCCAGGTAAGCATGGGGAATACGGTTATTAAAAGCAATGCTAACAAAGTTCGTAAAATAGAGAAACGAAATGTGATTGCAGGTTTTGCAGGTTCAACGGCAGATGCACTAACTCTTTTTGAACGATTAGAGGCCAAACTTGAAAAACATGCTGGAAACTTAACCCGAGCCGCAGTCGAACTTGCTAAGGATTGGAGAACTGACAAATATTTAAGACGACTTGAAGCATTAATGGCAATTGGTGATAAAGAAAAAAGTTTTATAATTTCAGGAACTGGAGATGTTTTAGAACCTGAGGGAGATGTGATTGGAATCGGTTCTGGTGGAAACTATGCTCTAGCAGCTGCAAAAGTTTTAATGGATACGGAATTGAATGCTGAGGAAGTTGCGAAAAAAGCAATTAAAGTAGCAGCTGATATTTGCGTTTTCACAAATGAAAATATTAGAATTGAGAAAATATAATGGAAAAATCAAATATTAAGTCGTTCCCCAAAAAAAATTCTGAGGAAAAAAAGAACCATATAGACTCACTTTCACCGAGAGAGATTGTATCTGAACTAGATAGATATGTTGTTGGCCAGAATAAAGCTAAAAGGGCTGTGGCTATTGCTCTTAGAAATAGATGGAGAAGGCAAGCCTTAAAAGGTGAAATGAGAGATGAGGTTTTACCAAAAAATATATTAATGATTGGACCAACGGGTGTTGGTAAAACTGAGATATCGAGAAGACTGTCAAAATTAGCGGAAGCGCCTTTTGTAAAAGTTGAAGCTACAAGATTTACAGAAGTTGGTTATGTCGGAAGAGATGTGGAACAAATTATTAGAGACTTGCTTGAAATTGCTATTGCGATGGAAAAAGTTAAAAAAAGAAAAGAGGTTCATGCTAAAGCTCAAAAGCTCGCTGAAGAAAGAGTTTTAGATGCTTTAGTAGGAAATAAAGCTAGTGTAGCAACAAGAGAAAGTTTTAGAAAGAGACTTAGAAACGGAGATTTAGACGACAATGAAATTGAAGTTCCAGTAAGTGAAAGTGGAAACATGCCAAGCTTTGAAATACCCGGAATGCCTGGAGCGAACATTGGAATGATAAATATTGGTGACATGTTGGGTAAATCAATGGGCAATAAATCAAAAAAGAAAAAGATGACTGTAAAAGAGTCTCATGAGATCTTATTAAATGAAGAGGCTGATAAACTTATTGAGGAAGATAAAATTATTAAATCAGCGAAAAGTGTGACTGAAGATAACGGAATTGTTTTTTTAGATGAGATTGATAAAATTTCTGCAAGAACTGACAGAGTTGGTGGTGATGTATCCAGAGAGGGAGTGCAAAGAGATTTATTGCCTCTAATAGAGGGTACGACTGTAAGTACAAAGTATGGGCCAGTAAAAACAGATCATATATTATTTATAGCTTCAGGGGCTTTCCAGCTTGCTAAACCCTCAGATTTACTTCCTGAATTACAAGGAAGATTGCCGATAAGGGTTGAGTTAGATGCATTAAACAGTTCTGACTTCAAAAGAATTTTAAAAGAGCCAGATAACAGTTTAATTAAACAATATAAAGCTTTATTAAAAACTGAAAATGTCGATTTAGAATTCTCTGAAGATGGGATTGATACTATTGCTAATCTAGCTAGCGAGGTAAATTCATCTGTTGAAAACATTGGTGCAAGAAGACTTCACACTATAATTGAAAGAGTTTTGGATGAAATTAGTTTTACAGCAACAGACAGATCGGGTGAAAAAATCGTGATTGATGGTAAATATGTAAAGGAAAATCTAGGGCAATTAGTAAAGGATAACGACTTATCTAAATTTATTCTTTGATTTTAAATAAACATAAAAAGAACCAGAATTCTTTTCGTCTATATTTTCAATATTTTTTACTAGTTTCATAAGATCAACATTTGATCTAATAAATTCAGGTATAGAATGTTTTAATATGCTAAGTTCGGATGATTTATAAGGATCTTCAGCTGATTTGGACCTCATGCCCTTTCCTGTAATAATATTTAATTTTGAAACTTCTTTCTCAAAACAATCATTGATAGTTTTTTCAACAAATTCATTTGCCTGGTCAAGGCTAAAACCGTGCAAATCTATTACGAATGTTGATTTTCTTTTGTTTATTGAATGTTTGTACACTTCGTCTTTCGAATGAACTTTATCTTTACTCTTAATAAAATTTTTCCAATCTTTAAGATCTTTGTTGGATAATTTTTTGCTCAAATACTATATATTAGTTTCAATTAACAGCCAGTTTGGATCATTGGAATTTAGGTTTTTTGAAAATCTCCAAGTATCATACACTTTTTTAACTTTTTCTGGATCACCTGTTAAAATCTTAGAGTCTTTATCCCTATTACACGATATAATTTCACTAATAAAATCAACTGTAACTTCAAGCATGTTACCTTTTTGCTCATGATTTTTTATTTCGGCAGAATTTATTCCAATAAAAGTTGTTTCTGATTTTATTCCATTTTTTTCTCTATTAGATATTGCTTCCTGAAATTGATTTAAAACTTTTTTATCAAGTAGACTTTTAATTTCTTTAATTGACCCTTTTGAAAAATTTGTAATGATAGTCTCATAAGCCATCTTTGCCCCTTCAATAAAATCTTTCTTTGCTGTTTCATCAAAACTTCTATAGTTCGGTTTTTTTGCAGTCTTCATTTCGGGCATGTCATGTGGAAAGCTGTTTGAAATATCATCTTCGTAACCTGATTTTTTTCCCAAGATTCCTCTTAATCTTAAAAAAATAAAACCAGCTATCATGGCCAATAAGATAATATCTAGATATTCAAAACTATAATTCATATCTAAATAATATTTACTCTATTGCTTAATTTCAACAACCAATTTAAATTAAAGACAAATGAACACAGTACTTTTATTGATAATTTTGATCCCAATTCTAGAAATTTATTTATTTATTAAAATTGGAAGCCAAATTGGTGCTTTTACAACAATCTCCTTAATATTTGTTACAGCTATAATTGGCGTTTATTACGCGAGGTACGAAGGTTTAAATACCCTGAAATCAGGAGTTACTCAACTTTATAAAAACCAAATGCCTTTGTTTGAGTTAATGTCTGGTGCTGCGTTAGCAGTCGCAGCATTTTTATTAATTTTACCTGGATTTGCTACAGACTTATTAGGTTTTTTTATTATTTTTCCATTAACTAGAAGAATAATTTTTCAATTATTTTCGAAAAACAGAAAAAGTAAAGTTCATATTAAAGATGATTTGATTGAAGGAGAATATGAAGATAAGGATAACGAGAATGACAAAAAATTATAAAGTTCTAACTTCTTATGTCAAAGATATTTCGTCAAAAATATCTGGAACAGAGAATTTTATATATCTAAAAGATAATATTCCAAAATATTCTTTAGGAATAGACATAAACTCTTTACCACTAAAAAATAATATGGCGGAAGTTAATATTAAATTAACCTTTGACAACAAAACCGAAAAAGATAAAAAAGCATATTTTGAAATGATCCACACTACAGTTGTAAGAGTTGAAGAATCTGCTGTTAATAAAGACGAATTAAAAAAAATTTTTTTAAGTGATGTGCCCACTGAAATGTACCCTGAAATAGAAAAAAAGTTTTTTGAAATTGTAAAATCAATAGGTTATCCAGAAATTAAATTAGAAAAGAAAATAAATTTTCAAGAATTGTTTGAAAAAAATCAGAAATAATTTTTTTTGAGCGATTTTTTAAGAAAATTTTGATGCTCCTTAAGCTCTTCTACAGTGGGTTCAATAACATTTTTGCAAAAATTAATTACTGTATTTTCACTATTTATTACTTCATCTTTTTTTTCTGTGAAATTTAATTTTGGTTCCTTTTGATCGATTAAATTTACATAAACTCTTGATAATAGTTCACAATCGATTAATGCAGTATGTAATCTTCTTTTAGAGTTATCAACTCTAAATCTTTTACATAATGCATCTAAACTAATTTGAGAACCTGGAAATTTCTCTCTTGCTATATCTAAAGTATCAATAACTTGATCTTTTAAGATTGGTTTTTTTCCTAATATTTTCAATTCATTATTTAAATGGGATAAATCAAACTGAGCGTTGTGTATTATCAATTTTTTGTCACCTATAAATTTTAGAAAATCATCTGCTATTTCTGAAAATTTTTTTTTGTCAGATAAAAATTCATCTGAATATCCGTGTACTTTAAATGCTTCTTCTGAAACTTTTCTTTGGGGGTTCAAATAACAGTGAAAGCGATTAGAAGTTAAAATTTGATTATCAAGTTCTATACAACCTATCTCGATTATTCGATGTCCATTTTCAACTGAAAGACCAGTTGTTTCTGTATCTAGTACAATTTCTTTCATTTGCCAATTTTTTTCATAATCAATTTTACATTTTTCTTAGCTGTGTTTCTAACAAAATTATTTTTTATTATATAGGTTGACTTTTTTTTCTTTAATCTCACTGGTATTTGATTTCTTCTAAGAATATTTATCAACTTTAGATTGATATTTTTTCTTTTGTTAAGTTTTTGTTTGATCTTTTTCTTATCAGCCTCAACAAAAATTATAATATCTTTTTTTGTATTTAATCTATTTTCTAAAAACAAAGGTACATCTAAGATTACAAATTTCTTTTTTCTATTTGTTTTAAAGAAATTTTTCATTCTTTTTCTTACCATTGGATGAATTATTTTGCCTAGAGAATTTAGGTTTTTTTGTTTCTGGAAAATTATTTTAAGCAGTTCCTCTTTCTTCAAAGGGAAGTTGCTCACTTTGCCAGGAAATCTTTTCTTAATTTTACTAAATAAAAATTTATCTTTTTTGTAAAGATTTGAAACTACTAAATCAGCATTAAAAACAGGGTATCTAAATAATTTTGAAAAAAATGTTTTTCCTGAACCAATATCCCCAACTAGTGCAATTCTTCTCATTTTAAGATTTCTATTGTTTCCTCATCAATCTTTGGTAATACTTTATTCCACAAAGCAAAAGACTGGTGGGCCTGATATATAAACATCATTCTACCATTCTCTGCTTTGTTACCACTAAGTTTTGCCTCCTTTAGAAAATTTGTTTCACTTGGATTGTAAATTACATCATAAAAAAATTTATTATTTCCAAACTTATTTAATTCCAAGTCAAAATTTTCATTATTTAAACCTACGCTTGTTGCATTAATAACTATATCAAACTCAGGGATGTCACCCCACTTTTGGATAGTAATATCATTAAAGGATTCTTTTATTTTTTCTGCTTTTTCAAATGTCCTATTTGTTAAATAAATGTTTTCACATCCCATATTTTTTAAAGCGAGAATAATTGAAGGACTAACTCCGCCCGCTCCTATTATGAGCGCCTTCTTTCTTTTAACGTCATAATTGATGTACCTTAAAGCTAGCTCAAACCCAACAGTATCTGTATTGTGGCCTATTACTTTGTCTTCTTCCGTACAAATTGTATTTACAGAGTTAGTTTTTTTCGCTTCAGAGCTGAGGCTATCCAAAAAAGGAATTACTGAATTTTTAAATGGAACTGTAACATTGACGCCATCTATTTCTGATTTTCTAATACTCTCAATTAAATTTGGGATTTCTTTTTCTTTAAGAAGTTTTTTTTCATAAATTGCTTCAATCTTATTCTTTTTAAGCCAAAAATTGTGAAGTTTTGGAGATAGAGAGTGATCAATTGGATTTCCTATAACACAAAATTTTTTCATTATATATTTTCCAAGTATTGTCTAATGTTTTTAATTGGCAGACCCATTATTGTATCAACGTCTCCCTTAATTTCACTGAATAATTTTTTTCCTTCCCCTTCTATTTGATAAACATTATAAGAGTATAAGTTTTTATCTGAAATTTGACTTAAATATTCTTGAAGTTCTTCTTGAGCGAAATTTTTCATTTTCATCTCAGCTTTTTCAGTATAGTTCCATATCATTTTTCCATCTAAGGATATGCAGACAGAGCTGATAAGAAAATGAGATTTACCGTTTAGTGAATTTAAAATGCTCATAGCTTCTGTTCTATTTGTTGGTTTTGAGATAAGTTTGCCATTTAAATCAATTACACTATCTGCGCCTAAAACTATTTCTCCTATTCTTTTTTGACTAACTTTATTTGCTTTTAATTCAGCTAAATTTTTAGATATAAGTTCTGGCGTTGCTCCTTGGTTAAGTAAAGATTTTTTAACTTCATCTTCATCTAAATTAGATGGTTCAATGGTAAATTTTATATTGTTCTCATCCAATATTTTTTTTCTTACTTCGCTTTTAGATGCCAGGATTATTGACTTCATTTTTGATTAAAAATATCATGTATCTTAAGGATTGACGCGGCTGTTTCCTCCACAGATTTTCTTGTCACATCAATACTTGGCCATTTATACTTCTGGAAAAGTTTACGAGCGTCTTCCATCTCTTTTTGTACTTTATCTAAATTTGTATATTCTGTGTTTTCGTTATCTTTAATTGATTGCATCCTGTTTTTACGCAAATCTACAAGTCTTTCGGGCTCTGCTGTTAAGCCAACTACACATTTTTTCTGAGGTTTTTTTTTTAATATATCAGGAACAGAGTTCTCATTAACCAGCGGTATGTTTGATATCATCATTCCTTTATTCGCGAGATAAATTGAAGTTGGGGTTTTGCTAGTTCTGCTTACTCCTAGAAGGATTATATCTGATTTTTCTATATCATCTAAAGAGTTTCCGTCATCATGGTTCATTGTAAATTGTATAGCTTCAATTTTTTTATAATATTCATCATCCATGATATGTTGTCTGCTCGGAACATTAAGTGCTTTTTGGTCTAAAAGTTTTGAAAAACTAATAATTAAATCTCCTAAAATTCCAAAACAAGGAATATTTTTTTTATTACATTCGTCTGATAAATGTTTTGCTAACTTATTTTCAACAATTGTATACAAAACAATAGAATTGCTATTTTTCTCTGATGCTTCAAGAATTTTTGAAATCTGGTTTTCTGTTCTTGTAAAAGAATAAAAATGGGTTTTGTAGTCGAAATTTTTGAATTGAGCTTTAATTGCAAGAAATATTCTTTCTAGAGTTTCTCCTGTTGAGTCGGATATGAGATATATATCGTATGTATTAATCATGTATAAAAAGTAAAACTTTTTTGTATAAGTTGCTTCATAAATTTAAAAAAAATTAATTAAAAGATTTTAATGTATAAGCGCTAATTTATACACATTTTAAACTATGTTAATAAATATTATACTTTTTAGCTTAAAAAATGATAATTAGTTAAAAGTTGATGAATTGTAGGGTAAATTTAATAAATTATATGTGAAAAAACTGTTATAAAGTAGTTGAAAAACATTAACCACCGTTATTAACAAAACATACTACAAATACTATAAATAATATTTAATTATATGAGTACCCTTATACAAAATTGCATAAACAACAACTCTTCTAAGACGCCTATATGGTTAATGAGACAAGCTGGTAGATACTTACCAGAATTCAGATCTATAAGAAAAGATAATCAAGATTTTATCAAATTATGTTTAAATACCAAACTATCATCCGAAATAACTTTGCAACCAATTATTAGGTTTAATTTTGATGCAGCTATAGTTTTTTCTGATATTCTTTTAATCCCACATGCTCTGGGTCAACAAGTAAATTTTAAAAAAGATTTTGGACCTGAATTACAAAAGATTGATTTTGAAATATTTAATAACGTTAGAAAAGAAGATTTCCTTGAAAAATTAAACCCCGTTTATGAAATAATTAAAGAAACAAAAAACAAACTATCTATAGACAACAAAGATACAATAGGTTTCGTTGGAGCCCCATGGACATTGTTGTTATACATGCTTAATAGAAAGTCGCCTAAAGAAGGAAACTTTAATGTGTTTCAAAAAGATAGGAATATTCATAATATCCTAGATAAATTGGATGAATTTTTAAAAATACATATAGAGGAGCAAATTAAAAGTGGCGCATCCATAATTCAAATCTTTGATAGTTGGGCCGGCCTACTTCCAGAAAAGGATTTAGAGTTTTTTTCTTACAAACCTATTAAGAGTTTAGTAGATTTTATAAGACAGAAAAAATCAATTTCAATTTGTTTTCCTAGAAATATTAATAATTACAAAAAATTCGTAGAGAATGTGAACCCAGACGTAATTAACATTGACTACAACATAGACCCTTTAATAATTAGAGATACCATTGACATTACTGTTCAGGGCGGCCTAGATCCAAAAATTTTACTTCAAAACAAAGATATTATGAGAGATGAGGTGACAAAATATTTAAAAACTTTTGATAAAAAAAGATATATATTTAATTTAGGACACGGAGTTTTGCCAAACACAGACCCAGATATGGTTAAATATTTAGTAGACGTAGTTAGGAGTTTTAATGGACAGTAATCATCCCCAAGTAAATTTTGGGAAAACTGGTGTTTTATTAATTAACTTAGGTACACCAGACTCAACGGGATGGTGGGATATAAGAAAATACTTGAACGAGTTTTTATCAGATAGAAGAGTAATTGAAGTAAATCCTTTTTTATGGAAAATTATTTTAAATTTATTTATTCTTACTTTTAGACCATCTAAAACAGCAAAAGCTTATAAAGAAATATGGATGGAGGAAGAAAATATTTCTCCATTACGTCATTACACCATCAAGCAGGCTCAAAAAGTAAAATCTATTATATCCAATGATAATTTAATTGTTGATTATGCAATGAGGTATGGAAACCCAAGCATAAAAAGTAAAATGCTAGATTTGCAAGAAAGCGGATGCGAAAATATAATAATACTTCCGTTGTATCCACAGTATGCTGCAGCAACAACAGCTACAGTTTGTGATGAAGTTTACAGAACTCTAATGATGATGAGATGGCAGCCTAGTCTTCAAATTATACCTCACTATGAATCTGAGCCTCTTTATATTGATGCGTTAGTAAACACTATTAACCATAAATTAAGCACCATAACCTGGAAACCTGATTTAATATTAGCTTCGTATCACGGTATACCAAAAAAATATTTTGATAAAGGTGATCCATACCATTGTTATTGTCACAAAACTTCCAGATTAATCAAGGAGAAGTTTAAAAAGGACATTCCTATTTTGACAACTTTTCAATCAAGGTTTGGTCCTCAAGAATGGCTTCAGCCTTACACAGATAAAACTCTTGAAAATTTACCTAAAGATGGAAAAAAAAATGTTTTAGTAATTTCCCCTGGTTTTGCATCCGATTGTGTAGAAACACTTGAAGAAATTTCTATTCAGGGAAAAGAAAGCTTTTTAGAGGCGGGTGGAGAAAACTTTGATACCATTCCTTGCTTAAACGACAATGAGGACCATATAAAATTGTTAGTTTATTTAATCAACAAGAGCTTAAGAAAATGAACTTTTATCTTATATTTAAATCCTTCCATTTAATTGCAGTAATTTCTTGGATGGCCGGTCTTCTTTATTTGCCCAGAATATTTGTATATCATACAGAAAACTCGTCCAACTCTGAAATTTGTAAAGTTTTTAAAGTAATGGAGAGAAAATTATATTTCTACATAATGTATCCAGCAATGTTGCTTTCATGGTTATTTGGTTTAGCATTGATACATTCGATTGGTCTTGAACTCTTAAGCGCACTTTGGATGCAAGTTAAATTCTTTTTGGTAGTTATTTTAACAGCTTATCATTTTTATTTGGGGTCATGTCTGAGAGCATTTTCAGATGACAGAAACACATCAAGCTCAAAATATTTTAGAATTATTAATGAAATACCAACTATATTGTTAATTTTGATTGTATTTTTTGCAATTTTAAAGCCATTAGGAGGTTGAAATATCATAAAAATACATTATATTAATTTAATCAATTTATTTATTCCCCCAAAATGAAAATCCAAGAACTTAAAAAAAATAGCCCAGCACAATTAATTGAACAAGCTGAAAAATTAGGCATTGAAAACGCAAGCACACTTAGGAAGCAAGAAATTTTATTTGCTATACTGAAGAAACTTGCAGAAAAAGGTGAAGAAATTACCGGAATGGGAGTTCTCCAACTACTTCAAGATGGATTTGGTTTTTTAAGAGCGTTAGAATCAAATTATTTACCAGGAGCAGATGATATTTATGTCAGTCCAAGTCAAATTAGAAAATTTGGTTTAAGAACAGGCGACACTGTTGAAGGACCTGTTAGAGCACCTAAGGAGGGAGAAAGATACTTTGCTTTACTTCAAGTTAGTAAGATCAATCTTGAAGATCCTGAAAAATCTAGGCACAAAATTGCTTTTGATAATTTAACTCCATTATATCCCAACAAACAAATAGTAATGGAAGTTGAGACAAACACAGTTGAGAAAAAACCAAATTTAACCCCAAGATTAATTGATCTCGTAAGTCCAATCGGCAAAGGCCAAAGATCTTTAATCATATCTCCACCGAAAGCAGGGAAGACAATGATATTACAGAGTATAGCTAACTCAATAACCGCCAATCATCCAGAATGTTATTTAATGGTTTTACTTATAGATGAAAGACCCGAAGAAGTAACAGATATGCAACGTACCGTTAAAGGTGAGGTGATAAGTTCAACTTTTGATGAACCTGCACAGAGGCACGTTGCGGTAGCTGAAATGGTCATAGAAAAAGCTAAAAGAATGACAGAACATAAAAAAGATGTGGTAATTCTTTTAGACTCAATAACTAGACTTGGAAGAGCTTATAACGCTGTGGTTCCCAGTTCTGGTAAAGTTTTAACAGGAGGTGTAGATGCTAATGCACTTCAAAGACCAAAAAGATTTTTTGGGGCAGCTAGAAACATTGAAGAAGGTGGATCTTTAACAATTATAGCGACAGCGTTAATAGATACTGGTAGCAGAATGGATGAAGTTATATTTGAAGAATTTAAAGGAACGGGTAATAGTGAAACAATTCTAGATAGGAAAATTTCTGAAAAAAGAATATTCCCAGCAATTGATATCACTAAATCAGGCACAAGAAGAGAAGAACTGCTCTTTGATAAAAATGATTTACAAAAAATGAATGTTCTAAGGCGTATTATTGCACCCATGGGATCAATGGATGCTATTGAATTCATAAATTCAAAACTTAAAAATACCAAAAGTAACACAGAGTTTTTTAACTCTATGAATAAACCTTCTTAATAAATCATTTCAATTAGACTTTTATTTGATAATATTTGTTTATGACTGACATAAACATGTCAAAGATCAAAAAACTCTTAAAAGAAAAAAAATATTCTGAAATTATTATAGAAATCAAAACATTTTCAACAGAAAAAAATAGATCTTCTGTTTTACATAATTTATTAGGTGTTTGCTACGCATCGCGTAAAAGTAGGACAGAGGATGACGTTAAATGTGCTTTAGATAATTTTGAGAAAGCTTTTTATAAAGATAACCTCGGTGAAATATCATTAGAGTCGTTATGTAATCATATTAAGCTTTGTGCTGAAATGGGACGGAGAGAGTCGAGTTTAGCAAGTAATTTTATGACCTCTGAAAAAATGTATATTGAGGCAGAAAAAAAATTTTCTGATGACCAAAAGTATTTAGCTCACGGAATTGATCTATATAAATATCTTTTAAAGCATAAAAAAGAATTTTAATAATAGAAAAATTTCTCAAATTAAAAAAATTAGATAAGCTTATTGGATCTTTATATATAACATCACAAATGTATTTAAGTGACTGGAAACAGATAAATTTTAGCAATTTTCAAAAAAAGTTCGCAAACTTATTTAATAATTTTGATGCAAAAAAATTAATAAATTCAAACCAAGATAAAAAAAAGATAAAGGTTGGATTCTTCTCCCCTGATTTTAATAAATCTCACTCAATTTCCTATTTTATCAAAAATCTCATTGAAGACTTAAAAAAAACAAAATTTGAAACGGTTGCACTATCTCTTTTAAAGATAAATCAGCACGATGAAACTACTAAAAATTTTAAAGAACTTTTTGATCATTGGATTAATTTAGGAGATAAATCAGATCAGGAGATTGTAAATACTATTCAAAATTCCAAAATAGATATTTTAATTGATCTTGTTGGACTGTGGTCTGCAAATAGAGCGAATATTTTCAACACGAGAATGTGTCCACTTCAAATAAATTGGCTAGGTTTTAATAATGCATCTGGATTTAAAGAAATAGACTTTCTTTTAGCAGATATCAATACCATACAATATGAAGAGAAGAATTATGGGACAAAAATTTACAAATTACCAAAAATTTGGAACGCACATTGTGGTTTTGAACACAAAAGAACTTATAACGAATTGCCTTTTAAAAGAAACGGTTATTTGACATTTGGTTCCCTGAATAATTTCATGAAAATAAACGATGAGGTCCTAAACACATGGATAAAAATTCTCAAAAAAGTTAAAAAGTCTAAAATTATATTAAAATCATCCTTATTTATTTGTGAAGACGTTTTAAGAAAAAAATTTATAGAAGAAGGTTTGATTGATAGTGTTGAAATACTAAAAAAAAACTAACAAAAATGATTTTTTATCACATATAAATGTTTATAACCAAATAGATTTGTGCCTAGACACTTTTCCATTTAACGGTGTGACCACAACATTTGAAGCATTATGGAAAAATGTCCCTGTAATTACAAAAACTGGATATAACTTTAATTCTAGATGTGGTGAAAGTATTTTAAAAAACGCGAATATTGATAAATTTATAGCAACAAGCAATGAAGATTATGTTGAAAAGGCAGTTTTTTATTCAAATAATATAAATGAATTGGAAAATAAAAGAAAACAACTCTTTGATGAAATTTCAGAAACTCCTTTATTTGATACAAAAGGATTTAGCAAAAATTTTTGTGAAGCACTTGACGACATGCACAAGCAAGTGATTAAAAATTATAAATAACCTAATTCAGTCATTTCTTTATGAAAAATTTTTTCAATTTTTTTCGTTAAATCTACAGGCAATTCTTCTTTCCATGCACCAGCTTTACCTTTTCTAAAAAAAAGATCTGTTCTTTTA
>CACHYX010000013.1 GCA_902584225.1 uncultured Pelagibacteraceae bacterium | reverse complement strand
TACGCACACTGGTTATTCGATATTGTTCCAAAAATGAAAATTCTTTCTGAAGCTTACAATTTAAAAAAAATCGATTACTTCTATTTCTCTAAATTAAACCCATTTCAAAAAGCAACTTTTAAAATACTTAAATTGAACTCAAATAAAATCATAGATAGTAAAATTAACAAACATTGTCTTTTAGATAACTTAATCTTTTGTTCTCATCCTAATTATTTTAAAGGAACTTTTTCTACAGCTCAAAATAATTTGCCAAGATGGATTGTCAATTTTTTAAGAAAAAGATTCCTAAAAAATTCAGCGAAAAAAATTAAAGACTTCAATAAAATTTATATTGATAGGTCCGACTCTCAATTTAACCATTGTAGAATCGTTAACGACAGTGAAATAAAAAATTATTTAAGGAAAGAAGGTTTCAAAATAGTCAAGTTATCAAAGTTTAGTTTTCAAAAACAAATTTCAATATTTAAAAATTGCAACATTGTTATAGGTCCGCATGGAGCTGGGATGGCAAATTTGATTTTTTGTAAAAGAAAAACTAAAGTTATAGAAATAAAATACTTAGGTCATCCAAATAATGTTTATAAACGAATAAGTAAATTTAATAAACTGAATCATCGTCTTATTAGATTAAAAAAAATAAAAAAAGAAAAAAAAGGCGATATGTTTTTAGATGTCAAAAAACTTAAGAATTATTTAAACTAAATTATCCAATCCCTATAATTCTCCTTATTTCTAATTAAATACTCTGGAAAAGAATAATCTAATTCGATTTTTTCAAAATTATCTTTCCTACCAATAATATCTTCCCCTGAAATAATTTTTTTTTGGATTTCATCTATTTGAAGATATTTAGGATCAATACGTTCTTTAAAATGTATCGGATCATTTGTTTCGCATAAATTTTGATATTTATACAATAAATCTTTAGGGGTTTTTAAGTTACAAAAATGCCAACCACCATCGCTAATAATGTTATTTAATCTTAACTTATCTAAGCGCCAAAATGGTCTTTTTTTGAATTTTAAGTCCCTTAGCCATTGAGGTGACTTCAAATATTTTTTTATACAAACTCTTGTCCCATTCCAATAAGGATTATTTTTACTTTGCAAATTAAATTTGTAATAAAAATGTTTTTGTTTGAAAGTTGCATATCTCATCTCTAGGTCAAAATTTTTTATAGCTTTTGGACATGGAATTTCATCTAAATCTGATATTAAAATAATATCATTTTCGTTTGCATCTTTTATACCTCTTGAGATTGAGTTTCTTTGGTGGTTTTCACGTAAATAAGGATCCTCACCATCTGGCAAGTCTGTTACAGGAATATAAATAATTTTGTCTTTAAATTTTTGGAATTTTTTAACATCAAACTTAAGTTTTTTTGGATTGTTTTGCCAAGTTTTATTTCCCTCAACAATAACAAAACGATCTACAATTTTGTCTAAAATATTTAATCTTAAATCTAAAAGTAAATCCTCGTCCCAGTAAGAGAAACAATCATATATCATTTTACTTTTCTTTATTTATTTTAAGCACACCAATAAAAGCCTCCTGTGGGATCTCAACCCTGCCAAATTGTTTTGACCTTGCTTTTCCTTTTTTTTGCTTATCTAAAAGTTTTCTTTTTCTATCTCTCGCACCACCACCATGTATTTTTGTAAGAACATCTTTTTTAAACCCTTTGATTGTTTCCCTAGCAATAATTTTACCACCTATTGCGGCTTGCACAGGAATCATAAAATTATGACGGGGTATTAAATCTTTCAATTTTTCACATACTTCTCTGCCTATTGTTTGAGCAAAGTCTTTGTGAACCATCATTGCAAGGGCATCAACTGGTTCAGAGTTCACTAATATTCCTAATTTTACTAGATCGCCCTCTTTATGACCCATTATTTCGTAGTCAAAACTTGCGTAGCCACTTGTCATAGATTTAAGCCTATCGTTGAAATCAAAAACGACTTCGTTTAGAGGTATTTCGTAATTTAATACTGCTCTATTACCTGAATAATTTAAATTTTTTTGTATTCCTCTCTTATTTTGGCAAAGTTTCATAATAGATCCCAAATATTGATCGGGAGTGATTATCGTAGCTTTTATCCATGGTTCTTCTATAAATTTTATTAAAGTTGGATCAGGTAAGTTTGAAGGATTTTGTAAATCTTGAACATTGCCGTTATTTAAATGGACTTTATAGACAACTCCTGGAGTTGTTGTTAATAAGTTAATATCGAATTCTCTTTCTAGCCTTTCGGTAATTATTTCAAGATGTAGCAAACCTAAAAATCCACAACGAAATCCTAGTCCAAGCGCGGAAGATGACTCAGCCTCATAAGAAAAGCTCGAGTCATTTAGTTGTAGTTTAGCTAACCCATCTTTTAATTTTTGATATTCCGAACTATCAACTGGAAATAAGCCGCAAAAAACCACTGGTTTACTAGGTTTAAAACCGGGTAAAGCTTTTTTGAGTGGACTTTGTGATTCACAAATAGTGTCACCAACTTTTGTATCTGACAAATTTTTAATTCCTGTAATAATAAATCCTATTTCACCTGATTTTAACTCATCAATATCTTTAGCTTTCGGTGTAAAAACACCCACCTTTTCAATAATATATTCCTGATCAGTAGACATCATTTTAATTTTCATATTTTTTTTTAATGTTCCATCTATGACTCTGACTAAAATGATAACCCCTAAATAAGAATCATACCAACTATCTACAAGTAAACATTTTAATTGTTCTTTAGTCTCACCTTTTGGCGGGGGTAGTGTCGAGACAATTGACTCTAAAATATCTTCTATACCTTCGCCTGTTTTTCCAGAGCAAGGAACTGCGTTAGTTGTGTCTATACCAATTACATCCTCTATTTGTTTTTTTGTTCGATCTAAATCAGATGCAGGTAGATCAATTTTGTTTAACACGGGTATTATTTCATGATTTATATCTAGCGCCTGATAAACATTGGCAAGTGTTTGGGCTTCCACACCTTGTGTACTGTCCACAATTAATATAGATCCTTCACAGGCATAAAGAGATCGACTAACCTCATAACTAAAATCTACATGGCCTGGTGTATCAATGATATTTAGTATATATTCTTTGCCATCTTTTGCTTTGTAATTTAGTTTCACTGTTTGTGCCTTAATTGTAATTCCTCGTTCTCTCTCAATATCCATTGAATCTAATACTTGATCTTTCATCTCTCTTTCTGTCAAACCCCCGCATTTGTGAATTATTCTATCTGCTATTGTTGATTTCCCGTGATCAATGTGAGCGATGATAGCAAAATTTCTAATGTTATCGAGAGTAGACATTTATGATCTTAATTTTGCACCAGTTTTTTCCTCTACAGTGCTTACTATTTTTTTTGATATATTTGTCAGATCATTTTCATTTAAAGTCTTATGATCGGACTGAATTGTCACTTTTAATGCGATTGATTTTTTATCAGATGGAATATTTTGCCCTTCATAAACATCAAAAATTTTTATTTCTTTGATTAAATTTTTATCTAAATTCTGGATAACTTCTGTTAAATCTTGAGCTCTAGTATCTTTATTGACTAAAAAGGCAAAATCCCTATCTGACTTCTGATAATCTGAAAAAGTTAGACTTTCTTTAGTCTTTTTATTTTTTGCTTTATATTCAACTAAGTTTTCTAAAAAGATTTCAAATCCAAAAGTATTTGAAATTATTTTTGGATGCAAAGCGCCGAAATATCCAAGAACAAGATTTCCGTCTTTTGAAACTATAGATCCTGAAATACCTGGGTGATAATAAGAAGGTGTATTTCCCTCAATTCTAAAATCTTCTTTTGTTATCTCAAGTTCTGTTAATGATTGAACTAAATCTTTTTTAATATGAAAAACATCCACTAAATCATTTTTCTTTAAATCATTATCTTCATCTATAAACTGTTTTTTAATCCCGCAAACAACGGTGATTTGTTGACCGGGTTTTTTTCCCTTAAAAATTGGACCAATTTCAAAAAGAGCCTGGTCACCAAATCCTCTGTTGAGATTTTTTTCTAAATAAAAAATTAGATTTGGATACAAAGAATTTCTTAATACATTTAAATCTGAACTTATTGGATTTACAATTTTTACACTTTCTAACTTTTCTTTAAATTTGTTATTAATTTTTTCATCAGTAAACGACCATGTGATTGTTTCAAGATATCCTTTTGAGGCTACTGATCTTTGAGCTAAATGAAAATGTTTCTGAAAGAAATTAAGTGTTGGTTTAGATCGTTTTTTATCAGGTTCAATGGACTTAATTTTTTCAAATCCAACAATTCTAATAACTTCCTCTACTAGATCAATCTCATCAAAGATATCTGGTCTCCAACTTGGAACCTTAACATTGAGAAATTTACCTTTAGTTTTAATAGTGAAGCCTAAGTTTGATAAGATCTTTTTTATCTCATTAGTGTTTATGCTGGTTCCAACTGTCTTTGTTACCATTTTAGGGTCAAATTTTATCTCAAGATCTTTAAATTTTTTTGTCTGTTGTAAGTCAAATTTAGAAACTTCCCCTCCACAAATTTCTAAAATTAGTTCGACTGATGAGTCCAGCCCAGCAGTTACAGATTGAGGATCTACCCCTCTTTCAAAACGAAACTTTGCATCACTATTCAAATCTAATTTTTTAGCAGTTTTTCTAATTAATGTGGGATCAAAATATGCTGACTCTAATAGTATATTTTTTGTATGTATTTCTGTGCCCGACCTTTCGCCTCCGATTATTCCGCCTAAACCAAGTACACCTTCATCATCAGCTATCACACACATGTCTTTATCAAGTGTATAATTTTTATTATCTAGAGCTTTAAAACTCTCTCCTTTTTTTGAATTTCTAACAGTAATTTTATTCTTTATCTTGTCTAAATCGTATGCATGGAGGGGTCGGTTTAAATCAAACATTACATAATTTGTTATGTCAACAACGGCAGAAATAGGCCTTAAGCCAAGTGCTAAAATTCTATTTTTTAACCATCCTGGACTTTCAGTATTTTTAATATTTTTAATAATACAGCTTCCAAAAATTGAACATGCCTGATTTTTATTTTTTTCAATCTTTATCATTAAATTATGTTTAATGTTCTTTTTAACTTTACTTTTTTTTGGTTCTTTTAATTTTCCAAAGTTAGAGGCTGACAAGTCCCTCGCTATACCTCTCACACCTAGGCAGTCTGGTCTATTTGGGGTAATTGATAATTCAATTACATTTTTTCCTTTTTTTTCACCGAAGAATGATTTTCCAATTTTTGTTTTATATTTATCATTTAGATCTATTATTCCTTCGCTCTCATTAGAAAGTTTCAATTCTGACTCAGAACAGAGCATTCCGTAAGAGGTTTCTCCTCTGATCTTTGATACCTCTAATTTCATGGCATTTTTTGGAATTACTGAACCCGGTGGTGCGTAGATTGTCAAAAGTCCATCTCTTGCATTAGGAGCACCACACACAACTTTAAGTGTATCTTTTTTTCCTATATCCACATCACATAACTTAAGCCGATCGGCATTAGGATGTTTATTTACTTTTATTATTTTCGCTACAATGAAGTCGCTTAATTCATTTTTGACTGGCTCTACCTTTTCTACTTCTAGGCCAATACTATTTAATTTCTGGATAATTTGTGACTCACTTTTATTTGTTTTTAAATGAACATCAAGCCAGTCTTTTGTAAATTTCATTTACTTAAACCTCTATAGTTTGTTGGAACATCTAAAGGATCAAAACCATAATAATTTAACCATCTATAATCACATTCAAAAAAAGATCTTAGATCATTAATTCCGTATTTAAGCATTGCCAATCTATCAATACCAATACCAAATGCGAAACCCTGATAAATTTTTGGGTCAACCCTACAGTTTTTTAAAACATTTGGATGAACCATTCCACATCCAAGAATCTCAAGCCATTTATCGCCTTCGCCAATAATAATTTTGTTATTTTCAATCCTATACCCAATATCTACCTCAGCTGAAGGTTCTGTAAATGGAAAGTGACTAGGTCTAAATCTCATCTTAATTTTATCCACTTCAAAAAATTCTTTAATAAAATAATTTAAACATCCTTTTAAATGTCCCATATTAATATTTTTATCTATGTGCAGACCTTCCAGCTGATGAAACATTGGTGTATGAGTTTGATCACTATCGCTACGATAAGTTCTTCCTGGTGCAATTATTTTAAAAGGAGGTTTGCCTTTTAACATTGTGCGAACTTGAACTGGAGAAGTATGGGTCCTAAGCAAGGTTTTCATGTTCTCATCTAAATAAAACGTGTCATGCATATCTTTTGCTGGATGATCTTCGGGAGTGTTTAAGGCAGTAAAATTATTATAATCATTTTCAACATCAGGCCCTTCTTCTACGCTAAATCCTATCTCTGAAAAAATACACGATATTTCATCAATAACTTGAGATACAGGGTGTATCTTTCCTATTTTGAATTCTTTCTCAGGTAAAGTGACGTCAATTTTTTCTTTTTTTATTTTTTCATTAAGATTTTTATCCAAAACTTCTGTTGCTTTTGATCTAAATATTTCAAGTAATTCTTGTTTTGCTTTATTTATATTGGATGCAAAAGTTTTTTTCTCATCCTCAGATAAAGAGCCAAGTTTTTTAAACTGAGAATTAATAAACCCATTTTTGCTGAAAATATCTGTTCTCATCGCTTCAATTTCTTTTGAATCCTGAGTTCCGTTTAATCTGTTTTTAAACTCGAGAAATTTTTTTTCAAAATCAGACATTTTTAGAGATTATTTCTTAAACTAAGAAAAACAATAGGGAAGATTAATTAAGTGCTGCCTGAGCTTTTTTTACAATTGATTTAAACGCTTCAGGGTTATCATAAGCAATTTCAGCTAGAATTTTTCTATCTAATTTGATGCCAGATTTACTTAAAGCATGTATAAATTTTGAATATGTAAGTCCTTCACCTCTTACTCCTGCATTAATTCTTTGTATCCACAATGACTTGAATTCTCTTTTTTTATTTCTTCTATCTCTATATGCATATTGCATCGACTTTTCCATCGCTTGTCTTGCAACTCTTATAGTATTTTTTCTTCTTCCCCACTGACCTTTTACAGCTTTAAGAACTTTTTTATGTTTAGCTCTGCTTGTGACTCCTCTTTTTACTCTTGGCATTTTATCCTCTCAAACTATATGGCATGTATGATTTTACAATTTTGCCATCCTGTTTAGACATTACTGTTGTTCCTCTTTGTTTTCTAATTTGTGAATTCGTTCTCTTGATCATGCCATGTCTTTTACCAGCTTGAGGCATAATAACTTTTCCTCTTGCAGAAATTTTAAATCTTTTTTTAGCTGAACTTTTTGTTTTTAACTTGGGCATAACTGGAGGGGTTATACAAATATAATTATAATTTTACAAGAATAATTAAATTGGTTGGATGACCATAATCATCTGTTTCCCTTCAAATTTGGGCTGTAACTCTACTTTTCCAAGTTTTTCTATATCGGTCTTAATCTTATCCATTAATTCATGCCCAAGATTAGAGTGTTGTAATTCTCTTCCTTTAAATTTAATAGTAAATTTTACTTTATCACCTTTGCTCAAAAATTTTTGAGCATTTTTAATTTTGAATGAGTAGTCATGAATTTCTGTTACTGGTCTAAGCTTTATTTCTTTTAGCTCTACTTTTTTTTGCTTCTTCTTTGCTTTATTAGCTTTTTTCTGAGCATCATATTTAAACTTACCCATATCCATAATTTTACAGACTGGAGGTTTGGCATTTTGAGCAATCTCAATTAAATCAAGTCCTTCATTTTTAGCCATGTTGATTGCCTCTTGAGTATTAAGTATGCCCAAATTTTTTCCATCACTAGAAATTACCTGAACCTCTTGAGACATAATCCTGTTATTCGAACGAGGTCCTCTATCCTTAGTTCTTCTCTGGAAATAGTTTTGTTTGAAGTCTGCCACTTATAATGATGGAGCTTTGTTTAAAGCTTGATAGTGATTAATAAATTTTTTTAGTTCCATATTTTCTTGTTTTGTAGAATCTAATTGTCTAATAGTTACACTATTACTGTCAACTTCTTTTTTTCCACAAATTAATAATACTGGAACTTTTGATAACGAATGTTCCCTTATTTTGTAATTTAAATTGTGATTTTTTAGATCAACTTCGGAGTTTAAACCAGATGCTATAAGCTTTTTGTTAACTTCAACAGAATAATCATTAAAATCTTCAGAAACTGGTATTACCACTATTTGCGATGGGCTTATCCAGAAAGGGAGTTTTCCAGAATAGTTCTCAATTAATATTCCAATAAATCTTTCAAGAGAACCGAATAATGCTCGATGTAACATTACTGGAACTTTTTTTGAACCATCTTTATCTACAAAAGATGCACCTAATCTTCCTGGTAAATTTAAGTCAACTTGAAGAGTTCCACATTGCCAATCTCTTCCTATTGCATCTCTTAAAACAAACTCAATTTTTGGACCATAAAATGCACCCTCTCCTTTGTTGATACTATATTCTAATTTTGTAGCTTTGACTGCTTGCAACAAAGCTTTTTCTGCTTTGTCCCAAACCTCATCCTCTCCAACCCTAAGGTCTGGTCTATCAGAGTATTTTAATATTACATTTTCAAATCCAAGGTCTTTATAAATATTTAAAATAAGATTTGTTACTGATAAAGACTCTTCTGTAATCTGATCTTCAGTGCAAAATATATGTGCATCATCTTGGGTAAATGCTCTTACTCTTAACAACCCATGTAATGCTCCTGATGGTTCATATCTATGAACTTTTCCAAATTCAGACATTTTATAAGGTAGGTCCCGATAACTCTTTAATCCTTGATTGAATACTTGAACACATCCTGGACAATTCATGGGTTTAATAGCGAATACTTTTTCATCTGGAGTTTCAGATGTATACATGTGTGCACCAAATTTTTCCCAATGGCCAGATTTTTCCCACAAAGATCTATCTAAAACCTCTGGGGTGTTAATTTCTTTATAACCCGCTTCGTTTTGTTTTTTTCTCATATAGTCGATGAGTTTTTGAAATAAAGTCCATCCTCTTTGATGCCAAAATACTGCACCAGGACTTTCTTCTCTAAAATGGAATAAATCCATTTCTTTACCAAGTTTTCTGTGATCTCTTTTTTCAGCCTCCTCTAATCTTTTAATGTAATTATCTAAGTCCTTTTTTGATGCCCATGAAGTTCCGTAAATCCTCTGCAACATCTCGTTTTTTGAGTCACCTCTCCAGTATGCTCCTGCAACCTTAGTTAACTTAAAATTCTTACCAATTTTACCAGTGGAAGATAGATGTGGCCCTCGACAAAGGTCATGCCATTTTCCATGAAAGTATATTGATATCTCCTCATTTTTAGGAATATCTTGAATAATTTCTGACTTGTAGTTCTCGCCAATTTTTTTGAAGTGCGAAATAGCTTCATCCCTATCCCAAACCTCTCTGTAAGTTGGTTCATCTCTGTCAACAATTTCTGACATCTTTGTTTCAATCTTTTTTAAATCAGCCTCAGTGAAAGGTTCTTTTCTTGAAAAGTCATAATAAAAACCATCCTCAATAGTTGGTCCAATCGTTACTTGCGTTCCAGGAAATAGCTCTTGGACTGCCATTGCTAAAATATGAGCTGTATCATGTCTGATAGTATCGAGCCCGTCTTTATCTTTTGAAGTTAAAACTTTTACTTCGCAATCCTTTTCAATTTCATAACTTAAATCTTTTAATTTTCCATCAACACTTATAACTAAAGCCTCCTTTGCGAGAGATTTACTAATTTTTTCAGCAACTTTAAGTCCTGAAACTTTATCTTTAAAAGCTAATTTTTTTCCATCAGGTAAAGTTATATTAGGCATTTATTAATTTTTTATATTCTGAATAAGTTGAAAAACACATTTTTTCAACATTAAATTTTTTTTGCACGTTTTTTCTACCATTATTTCCCATCACATTAAGTGAAGTATCGTCCAATCTAAAAATAAAATCTAATTTTTCGCTCAAAGAATGATGATCGCTAGAACTAAATAATAAACCAGTTTTATTATCAACTATTGTTTCCATTGATCCGCCAATATTACTTGCAACTATTGGTTTTTTCATTGATTGTGCTTCAACTGATATTCTACCAAAAGCCTCAGGTTCAATTGATGCAGAAACAATAACGCTAGAAACACTATAAGCCACAGGCATTGAAGGTGTATGTTCAAGAAAAATTACTTCGTTATTCAATCTAAATCTTTCAATTAGTCTGATAAGTTTTTTTTTGTAAATTTTTCTTCCTTGATCAGACCCAAGGAGTATAGCAATAAAGTTTTTATAACCAAATTTTGTTTTAAGATCATTAAGAGCTTCTATAAAGATTTCTTGACCTTTCCATTCGGTAAGTCTTCCTGGCATTAAAATAATTTTTTTATTTACATCAATATTTAGTTTTCTTAAAAATTTAATTCTCTCTGCTTCTTTGATGTTATCAGGGTCGTAATATTCAGTGTTAATCCCTCTAAAAATGACTAAAAATTTCTTAATTTTGGATATGTACTCTGGGTATTTTTCTTTGATATGTGAAAAAATAAAGTTTGAGCCCGCAATTACACAATCTGATTTTAACATAATTGCATTGTATTTTTTTTTTATTGAATTATTAAAATTATATGTCCCATGGAATGTTGTTACTAATTTACATCTAGTTATTTTGGAGACATAGTAACAAGACCATGCTGGCGCTCTACTTCTTACATGAAGTATATTAATTTTATAAAATAGAACAATAAAAGTAAGTATAAATATATTTATTAAAATCAGTAAAGGATTTTTGCTGTGAACCGGAAGTCTAAATAGTTTAACTTTTTTTTTGTCTATATATTTCAATAACTCTCCTCCACTAGTAGCAATAAAGGAGCTTGATTTTTGTTCTTTTAAATAATGGGCAAGATCGTAACAACCTATTTCGGCTCCACCATAACCAAGTCTTGGTATTACTTGTAAAACTTTTAATTTAGATGACATTTGTCTAACTTATAATATCATATTTAAATCTCAAAATGACTAAATTCAATTATATCTATTTTAAAAAGGATAAAAAATTACGAATTTTGAATAGTAAATTTAATTCTAAACTGACTGTTGTGTTTTTGCATGGTTTAAAATCTGATATGGAAGGGAAAAAACCTCTTTTTTTAAATAGATATTGTAAAAAAAACAAAGTTAACTTTCTATCTCTTGAATATGCTGGTCATGGCAAGTCATATGGAAAATTTGAAAATGGAACTATTTCTCAATGGAGGAACAACGTTAAATTTGTAATTCGCAAAATAATTAAAAATGAAAAATTTTTAATAATTGGCTCAAGTTTAGGTGCTTGGCTCGGACTTCTGCAATTTCAAGATTTTAAGAAACAAATAATTGGATTTATTGGAATAGGTTCAGCTCCTGAATTTTTGGATAGGTTAATTTGGCAAAAACTGAAAGATGATGAAAAAAAACTGTTTTTAAAAAAAAAGTTCTACATGCTTAAAAGTGATGGTTATGAATATAAAATCAAATTATCTTTTCTAAAAGATGGCAGAAAAAATAAGGTGCTTAATATGAAAATAAACTCAAAGATCCCTGTTTTTTTAATTCATGGAAAAAAAGATGATGTCGTCCCTATAAATCTATCAAAAAAAATCTTTAGTATTTTTCCGAGAGCAAAAAAGAAAATACAGATTATAAAGGGAGGTGATCATAGCTTGTCTCGTAAAGGAGATTTAAATAAACTCGCAAATTTAATAGACGAAATTATACATTAACCTTCAAACCTTCTTCGTAGGTTGGGTAAATTAATTTTAATTTAAATATATCTTTAATCTTTTTATTTGAAACTTTTTTAGAGTCTTTATAGAAATCTTTCAGCATACCTTCCTCTAATTCATCAAAACTAATAATTTTTGGTAATTCAAAATTAATCAAATTACAGGCATATTTAACGACCTCAATATTTGATGCTGGCTTATCATCTGACAAATTGTAAATGTCATTATTTAAAGATTTATTTAGCGATAAGTATAATGTTTGAGCTATATCTTTAACGTGTATTCTTGAAAAAAAGTGATTTTTTTTTTCAACAACAAATTTTTGATCATTTCTAAGTCTGGTAATCGCATTGTATCTATCAGAATAAATCCCAGAAAGTCTAAAAATTTGAACTGGCAATGAATTTTTTGTTCCAATAGACAACCAATCTTTCTCAACATTTAATCTGTTTTTTCCTGCAAGCGTTTGTGGATTTGTTGTGCTGTCTTCACTTACCCATGCTCCATCGTGATTACCATAAACACTTGTTGAGGATAAATAAGTTAGCCATTTTAGGTTTTGTAAATTTAAATTATTTTTTACTAATCTTTCTATAAACATATCCTTCCCATTTATTGGGGGAACAGATATCAAAATATGATCGGACTCTTGTAATGGATTGATCAAATCTTTATCAAAATCATTTTCATTAAATTCATAATTAAAATATTTTAAATTTTTAAAAGTAAGCTCAGAAGTATTTTTTCTTGATGTGGTTATTAATCTTAAATCAACATTAAAATTTAATAGATTATCCACAAAAGATTGGGCTACCTGTCCAAAACCAAAACAAAATAATTTCATTTTTTATTAACTTGCGAAATTAGAGACTTTATTTGTAATAGGATTTTCAAGTTTGTCGATCATTTCTTTTGGACAGACTTGAATAAAATTATTAATCTCTGTATCAAAGTTTTCTAGTATTTTTTTTGAAACATTTGAACTTGTCTCATTTGAGTGTTCTTCAACCAATTTTTTTAGAAATTCTTGCCAAAATTTTGTTTCAACACCTTGCCAAATTACACTTTCAGGATTTACTCTTTTTTCGAATTCTTTTTCTTTATCATAAATAAAAGCCAATCCACCTGTCATACCGGCAGCAAAATTATCTCCGGTATTTCCTAAAATTACAATATTGCCCCCAGTCATATATTCACAACCATTTGAGTCACATCCTTCAACTACAGCCGTGGCCCCAGAATTTCTAACTGCAAATCTTTCACCTGCTTGCCCAGCTACAAATAATTTTCCTGAAGTTGCTCCGTATAAAACTGTGTTACCAATAATTGTGTTGTCTTTTGAAATCAAATTACTTTCTTTGCTAAGTTTAATTACTATCTTACCTCCTGATAATCCCTTCCCAACATAATCATTGGCATCTCCACTTAAAACTAATTTTAGTCCTTTAATACCGAATGCACCAAAAGATTGTCCCGCAGATCCTTCAAAATTTAAGGTGAGGTGTTCATCGTTTAATTTTGCATTATTATATTTCTTATATAATTCATAAGAAATACGTGTGCCTACAGCTCTATGAGTATTTTCAATTTGATAGAGCTTTTCAATTTTTTCATTGTTATCAATTTTTTTATTTATCTCAGGCCAAATTTTCTGGTCTAAAGTGTCTGGTACAAAATTTATTATTTGTTTTTCACAGTATCTTTTGTTTTTACCAGGATCAGCTCGAACAAAAAGAGGGTTCAGATCTAAATCATCTAAATTTGGTGATCCTTTGCTAACCTGCCTTAAGAGATCTGTTCTTCCAATTATTTCGTTTAAAGATTTAAATCCAAGCTCAGATAGAATTTCTCTCACCTCTTGAGCTATAAAAGTGAAAAGGTTCACCACCTTATCAGGAGTTCCATTAAACTTTTCTCTCAATTTTTCATCTTGCGTACAAACTCCTACTGGACAAGTGTTTGAATGACATTGCCTTACCATAATACATCCCATAGCTACTAAAGCAGTTGTTGCTACACCAAATTCTTCCGCTCCCATCATAGCTGCAATGACAACATCCCTACCAGTTTTAATTCCACCATCTGTCCTCAATGTAACTGTATGTCTTAAATTGTTTAGAGTTAAAACTTGGTTTGCCTCGGTCAATCCCATTTCCCATGGTATACCAACGTATTTAACGCTAGTTTGAGGAGTAGCTCCTGTTCCACCATTATGCCCGGAAATTAAAATTATATCTGCTTTTGCCTTTGCAACTCCTGCTGCAATAGTACCAATACCAGAAGATGCAACAAGTTTTACACCTACACGTGCTTTAGGATTTATCTGTTTTAAATCATAAATTAACTGGGCTAAATCCTCAATTGAGTAAATATCATGATGAGGAGGGGGCGATATTAAAGTCACCCCAGGAGTAGAATGTCTTAATCTGGCAATTTCTTTTGTGACCTTAAATCCGGGTAACTGTCCACCTTCTCCTGGTTTAGCGCCTTGTGCAATTTTAATTTCTATCTCGTTACAATTATTTAAATAATTAATTGTAACTCCAAATCTTGCGGATGCTATTTGTTTCACTCTTGAATTAGCACTATCTCCATTAGATTGAGTTTGAAATCTTTTTTCATCTTCACCACCTTCTCCACTACAAGATGCTCCTTTAATTCTATTCATTCCAATAGCTAGTGTTTCGTGAGCTTCTTTTGATAGTGCTCCATGGGACATACTTCCACTTCCAAAACGTTTTAAGATATTCTCAACTGGTTCTACATCATCGATGCTGATTGTATTTTTTTTCTTGAAATCGATTAAGTCCCTTAAATTTATAGGAGGTAACTCATATATTCCTTTAGAGTATTTTTTATATAATTCATAAGATTTGTTTGTAACTGCAGATTGAAGCAAATGTATCAGTTTACCTTGGTATTGGTGTGTCTCACCATTTTTTCTATATCGATAAATTCCTCCTATTGGCAATACGTTTGTATCAGATCTAAAAGCCTCCTCATGAATACCTCTTATTTTTTTTTCAATCCCTGTAAGTCCGATACCTGAAATTTTAGAGGTAACACCAGGAAAAAAATCATTAACAATTGTTCTGCTTAATCCCACAGTTTCAAAATTACATCCTCCTCTGTAAGAACTAATTACAGAAATACCCATTTTTGACATTATTTTTAAAAGGCCTAAGTTTACGGATTTTACATATCTTTCTACACAATCATCATAGATAAACTTTCCAAATAATTTTTTTTCAAATCTCTGGTAAAGACTGTCTAATGCTAAATAGGGATTTACTGTAGTAGCTCCAACTCCAATAAGAGTTGCAAAAGAGTGGGTATCTAGCGCTTCACCCGTTTGAGCATTAATTGAAACATAACCTCTTAACTTTAATTTGATTAAATGCGTATGAACAGCACCAATACATAGAAGCATAGGAATTGGGTACTTGTCCTTAGAAACTTCTTTATCGCTTAAAATTAGTTGCGTTACCCCTTGTCTTACTAAAACTTCAGCCTCTTTTTTTAATCTTTCGAGTGAAGATTCGATATTTTCTTTATTAGTAAAAGTACAATCTAAAACTTGATTATTTTTGTCAAAAAAAGAAACAAATTTTTCAAACTGTTTGTTTGATAGAATTGGACTGTTTAGTACATAAATATTTTCTTCAGTAAGGTTATTAAAATCTAAAATATTACCAAGATTTCCAAACCTTGTTTTTAAACTCATAACCTTATTTTCTCTTAATGAGTCGATTGGTGGGTTTGTTACCTGGCTAAAATTCTGTCTAAAAAAATGATACAAGGGTCTATATTTGTTAGACAAAACTGCTAGTGGTGTATCATCACCCATTGATCCAGTCGCCTCTTTTGCATCCTCTGCCATTGGGTGAAGTATCAATTCAAGGTCTTCTAGACTGTATCCAAAACAATGTTGAAGTTTTCTTAATTGATCACCTTTAAATAAATTTGTTTCATTTTTGATCGGGAATTTTTTGTCTAAATCAATAATCTGGTTATTAAAATGTTTGTACTCTTTTGCTAAGTAGTTTTTTATCTCTTTATTTTTAAATATCTTCCCTTTTTCTATTCTTACACCTAAAATTTCACCAGGACCTAGTCTTCCTTTTGAAACTATCTTTTTTTCATTAAGTTCAATCATTCCAGTTTCTGATCCAGCAAAAAGCAAATTATCTTTTGTGATTGTGTATCTCATGGGTCTAAGACCATTTCTGTCTGTAGCAACTATCACCCACTCATTATCTGTGGCAGCAATAGCTGCAGGACCATCCCATGGTTCCATTGTGCTATTAAGAAAGTTAAATAATTTTTGATGTTCAGCTGGTAGCACTTTACTTTTCTTAGACCAAGCGTCAGGTATTAACATTAATTTTGCTAAAGGCGCAGGTTGACCAGAAATATTAAGTAATTCAAAAACATTATCTAATGATGCTGAATCTGAATTTCCGCTTGGGATCACTGGTTTTAAGTTCTCCATATCCTCAAAAACTGGGCTGAACATTTCTTCCTCATGAACCTTCATCCAATTTACGTTACCTTTTAGGGTATTTATTTCTCCATTATGTGCTAAAGCTCTGAATGGTTGTGCCAGATCCCAGCTTGGTGCGGTATTGGTCGAAAATCTCTGATGAAAAATTGCATATCTTGATACAAATCTTGGATCTTTAAGATCTAAATAAAAATCAGACAAGGACTCAGCAAGGAACATTCCCTTGTAAATGATTGATTTAGAGCTAAACGAACATATGTAAAATTCATTAAGGTTTTCTTGAAGTATTTTTTTTTCAATCTTTCTTCTAGCTTCATAAAGTTTTATCTCTAGTGACTTACCCTTTTCATTTTTATCGTTATATTTAAACAAGACTTGTGTAATTTCTGGTCTATTTAAATCTGCCTTTTCTCCTAGAACAGAAGGGTTAACAGGTACCTGTCTCCATCCATAGATGTTAAAATTACTTTTTGTTAACTCACTTTCAACAATAGTTCTGCAAGCCTCTTGAGCGCCATAATTATTTCTTGGAAGAAATAACATTCCAACACATACTTCTGAGTTATCATGTTTATGACCTGTAGCTTCAATTTTTTCAATAAAAAAATCTGAAGGAATTTCTATATGGATACCAGCACCATCACCTGTTTTTCCATCAGCATCAATTGCTCCTCGATGCCAAACAGCTTTTAATGCTTCAATTCCGTATTCAACAACTTGTCTTGTTTTTTTTCCATCTGTAGATGATACCAAACCAACTCCACATGCATCATGTTCCATATGTTCGCTGTAAACATAATTTGATTTTAATAATTCTAAGTTTTCTTTTCTTCTTAATTTTTCTAACTTTAGATTTATCTTTTTCTTACTCACGGTTAGGCTACCTTTCTCTTTGTGTCCTTCAAATCTTTCAAATATTTATGAATACTTTCTGCAACATCTCTTCCATCTTTTATAGCCCAAACAACCAATGAAGCTCCACGAACTATATCGCCAGCAGCAAATACACCTTTTACACTTGTCTCCATAGTATCAAAATCAATTTTTATTGTACCCCATCTTGAAACTTGTAATTTGTTTTCACCAAATAAAACTGGTAAATCTTCCGGGTCGAAGCCTAATGATTTAATAACCATGTCAGCTTCCAATTCAAAATCAGAGTTTTCTTGAATAATAGGTTTTCTTCTTCCACTTTCATCAGGATCTCCAAGTTTAATTTTATCTACAGAAACTTTTTCTATTTTGTTTTTACCTAAAAACTTTTTTGGGCTAGATAACCAAACAAATTCAACACCCTCTTCTTCAGCGTTTGCAACTTCTCTTGATGAACCTGGCATGTTTTCTTTATCTCTTCTATACAAACATTTTACTGATTTAGCTTTTTGTCTCACTGCGGTTCTTACACAGTCCATTGCTGTATCGCCACCACCAATTACAATAACATCTTTATCCTTTGCATTTAGAGATCCATTATCAAAATTTTCAACCTTATCTCCAAGACCCTTTTTATTTGATGCGGTCAAAAATTCCATAGCAGGATAAATGTTGTTCAAATCGCTTCCTTCAATTTCAATTTCTCTTGGTTTATAAACCCCAGTAGAAATTAAAACTGCATCGTGCTTCTCTCTCAATTCGTTTAATGATGCATCTTTTCCAACTTCAAAATTTAAAACAAACTTAATACCGCCATCTTGTAAAAGCTTTGTTCTTCTTTCGACAACATGTTTTTCCAATTTAAAATTTGGTATTCCGTATATTAATAGTCCACCAGCTCTATCATATCTATCGTAAATAGTTATTTGGTAACCCTTTTTTCTGAGCTGCTCGGCACAAGCCATACCTGCGGGTCCAGATCCAATGATTCCTATACTTTGAGTTAATTCCCTCTCAACTTTGATTGGCTTTACCCAACCCTTGTCCCAAGCATTGTCGGTTATAAATTTCTCAACAGATCCTATCGTTACCGTGCCATGACCAGACTGTTCGATAACACAATTCCCTTCACACAATCTATCTTGCGGACAAATTCTTCCACAGACTTCTGGCATATTATTTGTACTTTGAGATAAATTGTAAGCCTCTTCTAATCTTCCCTCCGCTGTAAGTTTTAACCAATCTGGAATATTGTTACTTAAAGGACAGTGAACTTGGCAAAAAGGAACACCGCATTGAGAGCATCTGCTTGATTGTTCTTTCGCACCTTCATGAATGAACTCTTTATATATCTCATTAAAATCTTCTTTTCTGGAATCGGTTTTCCTTTTAGGTGGGTTCTGTTGACCTATTTCCACAAATTTGAGCATTTTTTCAGACATAGTGTGGTGGCTTATATATTATTAGACTGTTGAATTAAACCAAAAATAGGACAGTTACTATTACCTATATTTTAAAAAATTCACTGTTTTTGCTAGTTTTTTCCTGTTTTGCATACCTCATATGCATTCATGTTATTGCTTTAATTTACCCCTAATTAGTTTAGTTAAATAATTAATAATGGCGGAATTCTACGAAATTATAATTTTATCAGCAATACAAGGGATATCTGAATTTATTCCCGTGAGTTCATCTGCTCACTTATACTTAATGTCTGAAGTACAAAATTTTGAGATAAAGTCTCTTTTAACTGATGTTTCTCTTCATCTAGGATCACTATTAGCAATACTATTTTATTTTAGAGATGATTTTTTAAAATTATTCAAAGATCAAAAATTACTTAAATTATTAATTTTTGGATCCCTACCTCTAATTGTAGTTGGTTTCTTTGTATTCAAAACCGGATTAATTAATTATTTTAGAAGCATTGAAATAATAGCGTGGACTACAGTAATTTTTGCAATCTTTTTATATATTGCTGATAAATTTTCTGTAAGAAAAAAAATTGAAACAGATTTAAATTTAAGGGCAATACTTGCTATTGGCATTTTTCAAGTGCTTGCATTAATTCCAGGGGTAAGTAGAGCTGGAATTGTTATTACTGCTGGCAGATTTCTCAACTTTGACCGATACGATTCAGCCAAAATTTCATTTTTTCTCTCTGTGCCAGCAATCGCCGGTGCAAGTTTTTTAAACTTAAAAGAATTAACTTTTTCAGATATTGAAGTAAATTTTATTGTTTTGCTTGCGGTCATCTGTTCTTTTATTTTCTCATATATCACAATTAAATATTTTTTAATTTTTGTTAAAAAATTTAGTATGAATTTTTTTATAATTTATAGGGTTTGCTTAGGATTAGTCTTATTTTGGTTTATCTATACTTAATCGTTTAAATTCTGGCATCAATTGAGACAACAAAACTCCAGCAAGAATAAATAAGCATCCTAAAATATTATCTATGTTTAAAATTTGATTTAATATAATCCAAGCTGCTATTGTTGCAAAAACACCCTCTAATGAATAAATTATTGCTGCTGGTGCGGGACTAATGTTTTTTTGTGCATAAATTTGTAAAACAAAGGCAAATCCACCAGATAATACGCCTGCATAAAGAATTTCATATGTCTCGGATAAAATATTTGAAATTGTAAAGGTCTCATAAACTAATCCAATAAAGATTGATAAAATTGATACTATTAAAGTTTGAATAAGGCCAACTGTGACTGGTAAATCAAATTTTTCCACTAGTTGTCCGATAAAAATAATATGTAAACTCCAAAATAAAGCACATATCAATACTAATATGTCTCCTTTCCTAACTGATGCGTCGTAAAAATTTGTTAGCAGATATCCTCCTACTACACACAACAAAACAGATGGCCAAACACTCCAATGAACTTTTTTTCGATAAAGGATATAAAGAACAAATGGTACTAAAGGTACATAAAAAATTGTAAAGAAAGCTGCATTAGCTACATCAGTATAGAGGAGGGCAACTTGTTGTAATGCAGAGGCTAAGAATAAAAATATACCTATAGAGATTGAAAGATATAGAAAATTCCTTCTATCTTTATTAAATTCAATTAAAAATTTATTTTTTTCAATTATAAAAAAAAAAGGAACCAACGCAAGGAAACCTACAAAAAATCTCACTCCATTAAATGTAAAAGGTCCAATCTCATCCATTCCTGTATCTTGTGCAATAAACGTAGTTCCCCAAATTAAACAACAAACAAACGCGCTTATAAGTGAAAGTCTCTTTGACATTTAGTTAATTATATTGAGAGATTGTAAGCAAAATTTTTACCTAAGTTTTCTTTAATCTCATTACAAAATCTTGCAGCATCTGCTCCGTTAATAATTCTGTGATCATAGGATAGTGACAGCGGAAGAATAAGTTTGTCACTTTTATCTTTTTGAAATATTTTTCCAATTCCTAATATGGCTACCTCAGGTGGATTTATTATTGGTGTAAAAAATGTTCCACCTATCCCACCAAGACTAGTGATAGTTATTGAACCACCTTGAAATTCTTTTTTGTCAATTTTTAAATTTCTACATTTATCACTTACTTCTTTTAATTTTTGCGATAAGTCAGATATTTTAAATTTATTGGCATCTCTTATTTTGGGCACCATAAGACCATGTGGAGTATCTACCGCAATACCGATATGAAAATATTTTTTTAATATAATTTGATAATTTTCTTCATCTTTGATTGATGAATTAAATATAGGATATTTCATCATACTTTTTACCAATGCCTTAATTATAAAAGCAAGTGGGGTAATTTTCTTTTGCTCCCCTGTGTAACCATCTTTTAAATTTTTACGGAAGTTTTCAAGTTCAGTAACATCAGCTTCATCATGATGTGTAACATGTGGAATAGTTCTCCAAGATTCGGATAACAACGGTGCTGCAAGCCTTTTAACTCTTGGCATTTCAACAATTTCTATTTCGCCAAATTCAGAGTGATCAACTAAGTTTTTTTTAGGTTCTGGTTTTTGGGTTTCTTTTACCTGTATATTCTTTTTAGAATTTTTTATAAAATTTTTGACATCTTCCTCTGTTATTCTCCCGTTTCTTTCAGACCCTTTTAAGTTAGATATATCAGCACCTAATTCACGTGCAAATTTTCTTACTTTTGGAGTAGCGAGTATTCTATTAATCATAATTATAATTTTGTAGGTATTGGTTTATTTTTATCAATGTTATATTTCTTAATCGCTTGTTCTGCATATTTTGATTGAATTAATTGTTCTTTTGCTAAAACACTTAAAGCGTAAGTAACAATATATTTTTTATCCACCTCAAAGAAATTTCTAAGTTTTTCCCTGCTGTCACTTCTTCCATAACCATCTGTTCCAAGCGAATAAAAACTTTTGTTAGTAAAAGGTCTTATTTGATCTGATGTAATTCTCATATAGTCTGATGCAGCTAGTATAGGACCTTCGGCATCTTTTAAACAATTTTCAACATATGTTTTTTTAGGTTTTTCATTTGGATTTAAAAGATTGTATCTCTCTACTTCCATACCATCTTTTCTTAATTCATTAAAACTTGTCACACTCCACACATCACAATCAATTTTAAAATCTTTGTCTAATATGTCTGCCGCCTGCATCATTTCTCTTAAAATAGTTCCAGATCCTAATAGTTGGATTTTTGTTTTTTTATTTTTTGAAATTTGTTTAATTTTATACATTCCTTTTAAGATTGCTTCTTCAATATCTTTATCTTTTGGTATTGCTGGATGCGGATAATTTTCATTCATTGTTGTAATATAATAAAAAACATTTTCTTTTTTTTCATACATTCTTCTTAAACCATCTCTGAATATTACAGCTAACTCATAAGCAAAGGTTGGGTCATAGGAAACACAATTTGGTATTGTGGAAGCAAGTAGATGGCTATGTCCATCTTGATGTTGTAATCCTTCTCCAGCCAAAGTTGTTCTCCCAGATGTAGCGCCTATAAGAAATCCTCTTGCCTGACTATCACCTGCGGCCCAGGCGAAATCACCGACTCTTTGAAAACCAAACATTGAATAGAACAAATATATTGGAATCATTTCTATATCATGATTAGTGTATGATGTTCCTGCTGCAATCCAAGATGACATGGAACCAGCCTCCGTTATTCCCTCCTCTAAAACCTGTCCTGATTTATCTTCCCTGTAAGATGAAAGTAGTTTCGAGTCCACAGGCTCATACTTTTGGCCCTCATGTGCGTAAATACCAATTTTTTGAAAAAAACCCTCCATACCAAATGTTCTAGCCTCATCAGGAATTATAGGAACCAATTTAGGTGAAATATTTTTATCTCTTAAGAGGTTTGTTAACATTCTAACCAGTGCCATAGTCGTCGACATTTCTTTAGTCCCTGTAGACTGTTTCATCACATCAAAGATATCTTTTGAAGGAACTTTAATTGATTTGGCAAAAGATGATCTTTCAGGAATGAAACCTCCAAGTTGAAGTCTTCTCTCTTTTAAATATTTTATTTCTTGTGTGTCTTCTTTTGGTCTGTAGTATTCAATATTTTTTACCTGCTCGTCAGTTAAAGGAACATCAAATCGATCTCTGTAATAAAGTAAATCGTCTACATCCAATTTTTTTTGTTGATGGGTGGTATTAATACTTTCCCCAGATTTACCCATTCCATAACCTTTGATAGTTTTGGCAATGATCACTGTTGGACTACCTTTATTTTCTACTGCTTTATGGTAAGCTGAATACACTTTATGTGGATCATGGCCTCCTCGATTAAGCTTCCATATATCTCTATCGGTTAAGCTTGAGACCATTTCTTTTAATTCTTTGTATTTTCCAAAAAATTTGTCTCTTACATATGCGCCGCCCTTCGCCTTAAATGCTTGATACTCACCATCAACAGCTTCGTTCATTCTTTTTACCAATAAACCTGTTTTATCTTTTGCTAATAATTGGTCCCAGTAAGATCCCCATATCACCTTTAACACGTTCCAACCGGCTCCTCTAAAAATTCCCTCAAGTTCCTGAATTATCTTTCCATTGCCTCTAACGGGTCCATCTAATCTTTGAAGATTGCAGTTAACCACAAATATTAGGTTGTCTAATTTTTCTCTGGATGCTAATCCAATTGCACCTAAAGACTCTGGTTCATCCATTTCCCCATCTCCTAAAAAGGCCCAAACTTTTCTATTCTCATCTTTAATCAAGCCTCTATTAATTAAATATTTCATAAATCTTGCTTGGTAGATTGCTAACATTGGGCCAAGACCCATTGATACAGTTGGAAACTGCCAATAGTTCGGCATCAGCCAAGGATGAGGATAAGAGGATAAACCACCTGGTAGGACTTCTTGTCTAAACGAGTCTAGTTGTTTCTCAGTTAATCTTCCCTCTAAAAAAGATCTTGCATAAATTCCAGGAGCACTATGACCTTGGAAATATATTAAATCTCCACCAAACTTGTTATTTTTTGCTCTCCAAAAATGATTCATACCAACATCATATAATGTTGCAGCTGAAGCAAAGGTTCCTATATGACCGCCAAGATCAGGGTTTTTTTTATTAGCTCGTACAACCATAGCAGCTGCATTCCATCTAATTAAAGATCTTATTTTTCTTTCAATGTTTTGATCCCCTGGAGATTTTTTATCCTCTTCAGGAGGAATAGTATTTATGTAAGGTGTATTTCGAGATAAGACTAAATCTGAGCCTTCTTTATAAGAATGTTCAATTAATTGTTTTATTAAATATTGAGCTCTTTCTTTACCGTCATTTTGAAGGACTGCAGATAAAGACTCTAGCCACTCTTTAGTTTCAGTTGGATCTAAATCATTGCCATCAGATATTATTTCAATATTTCTGGTTGGTTTCTTTTTCTCTTGGCTTATAGTTTGTGTTTCAACAGGTTTTTCTTGTTCAACTTTTTGAGATTTTTCTGCGTCTACAATTATTTTTTCAGTATCTTTAGGAATATCTAAATTTTTGACTTCTTTTTTATCAGAAGCAGATTGAATTTCTACCAGTTTATCTCCCTTTGAAACTTTATCACCAACTTTTACTAAAATTTTTAATACTTCGCCCTTTTCTGTGCTTGGTACTTCTACGCTTGATTTATCACTTTCAAGTGTAACAATAGAATCATTTTTTTTAATTTTTTGACCCTCTTTTACAAGAACTTCTATGATTTCTACGTTATCAAAATCTCCTATATCAGGTACTAGAATGTCTTTTTTCATCTATATTTTTTAAAGATCAATATTTTAACATATTTATATCTTTTTTTCGTCATCCTAAAATGAGTTAATTAACGTATGTTAAAAATATTTATTAATTTTATTAAGAAAAAGCCTAATTATAAAAATTTAGACGCAAAAATTTGGATACAAAATATCATTCTGAGTAAATATTATAAATCACTCAAATATTAATCTTTTTCTATACACATCGAAATTCCCATCCCTCCTCCGATGCATAATGTTGCCAAACCTTTTTTTCCGCTTATTTTTTTTAATTCATTAAGAAGTGTAACAACAATTCTTGCTCCTGAGGCACCTATAGGATGACCGAGCGCTATTGCTCCACCATTCACATTTACTTTTTCTTTAGGAACTTTTAATTCTTTAATTACAGCAATGCTTTGAGCAGCAAAGGCTTCATTAATTTCAACCAAGTCCAAATCTTTTACATTCCATTTCGCTATTTCAAGAGCTTTGATTGATGAGGGGATTGGTCCTAACCCCATCATGGATGGATCAACACCACAGGTAGCCCAGGATATAATCTTTCCTAATATTTCTAAATTATTTTTTTCAGCTAACTCTCTTGTTGTTAATACCACTGCTGCTGCTCCATCATTTATACCAGATGAATTTCCAGGAGTGACAGTTCCTTTTTCCTTAAAAACAGAATTTAGTTTTGATAGGTCGTTAATTGTAATTTCAGTTCTTGGATGTTCGTCAATATCATTGTTAATAATTTCGTTATCAAATTTTTTTTTTTTTATTGCT
>CACHYX010000012.1 GCA_902584225.1 uncultured Pelagibacteraceae bacterium | reverse complement strand
TTGATAAAGGTGCAGAAGATCTTAGACTAGCACAAGTCAGCTTAGGTAAAATTGTTGGAAAAGTCGATGTAGAGGCCATATTAGGTAGTATTTTCAACGATTTCTGTATTGGCAAATAACCATAATTTTGCTGGATTTTTAGTATCTTTATTAACTAAATCGTTGGTATTAGCCAATTTTTAAATATTTTTTGTTAAAACTTGTAAAATTCTTCATCAATTATAAATTCTATTTATGAAAAATAATTTTTCATTTGATGTTGTTGTAATTGGTGGTGGTCACGCTGGTTGTGAAGCAGCTGCTGCATCTGCTCGAATGGGTGTTACAACTGCATTGTTTACGAACGACACTAATACTATAGGCGAGATGTCTTGTAACCCAGCAATCGGTGGGTTAGGTAAAGGGCATTTAGTAAGAGAAATAGATGCTTTAGATGGTGTTATGGGAGACATAGCTGATAAATCTGGCATTCAATTTAGATTACTAAATAGAAGCAGAGGACCAGCCGTTCAAGGACTACGAACTCAAAGCGATAGGTCTATTTATAAAAAAGAAATGCAGTTAAAACTGCTAAACTACTGTAATTTAAGCATATTTTCGATATCAATTAATCAATTTATAATTGAAAATAATGAGATAAAAGGTCTCAAAGCAGTAGGTGGTACTGAAATCAAATGTTCTAAGGTAATTCTGACAACGGGCACTTTTTTAAATGGTTTGATACATATAGGTGATAAAAGAACACCAGCTGGTAGGTATGATGAAAAACCGACGTTAGGTTTATCGGATCAATTAAGAAAATATAATTTTAAATTAGGTAGATTAAAGACCGGAACTCCTCCAAGGTTAGATGGCACAACAATCAATTATGATAATCTTGAACGACAAGATGCAGATAAAGATATTTCTTTTTTTTCTTTCTTGACTAAGAAAGTTTATAACGATCAAATTTCATGTAGTATGACTTACACAAATAAAAAAGTTCACGAGATTATTTCTGAAAATTTAAAAAAGAGTGCAATGTATTCTGGAAGTATTCAGGGTGTTGGTCCTAGATACTGCCCATCTATTGAAGATAAAATTTATAAATTTAGAGATAAGACTAGACATCAGATCTTTTTAGAACCTGAAGGCCTTAACGATAATACAGTGTATCCAAATGGTATTTCTACATCTCTTCCAGAAGAGATACAGTACAAAATATGTCATAATATCAATGGTTTAGAGGAGGTTAAAATTATAAGGCCTGGATATGCAATAGAATACGATTATGTTGACCCTAGAGAGCTTTTCTCAACCTTAGAGACTAAAAAGATTAAAAATTTCTATTTAGCAGGACAAATAAATGGAACTACAGGTTATGAAGAAGCAGCAGCACAAGGATTGATTGCTGGGGCCAATGCAGCGTTGTCGATACAAAATAAAGAACCATTAATTTTAGATAGATCACAAGCTTATATCGGTGTCATGATAGATGACTTAGTAACCAAAGGAGTTGCTGAGCCTTATAGGATGTTTACTTCAAGAGCTGAATACAGATTAACTCTTCGATCTGATAATGCTGATTTAAGATTAACTGAAATAGGAATAAATATTGGGTTAGTATCAAACGAAAGAGCTGAGGTTTTTAATTTAAAAAGTAAAAATTTGAGGAATATTTCAAACAAAATGGATAAATTAAAAATTTCACCCTCAAAGGTATCTAAATTTAGCGTAAAAATCGCAAAAGACGGAATTTTAAGGACAGCAAGCAACATACTTGCCCAAAAAGGCGTGACTATGGACAAAATTAGGGAGATTTGGCCAGAATTAAGCTTTATATCTAAGGAAATAGACGAACAACTGGAGACGAATGCCCATTACAAGGGTTATTTAAAGAAACAAAATGCTGATATATTAGCTTTTAAAAGAGATGAAAATCTTAAAATCCCAGATAACATTAATTATGATAGTTTTTCTGGCTTTTCAAACGAGGTGAAGTCAAAATTCAAGCAAATTAGGCCTAAAACAATGGGTCAAGCACTCAGAATTGACGGAATAACCCCAGCGGCAGTATTTATTCTGTTGTCACATCTTAAAAGAAAGTCTATTAAGAAGATAGCTTGATAGATTCGCATAAAATTAATTACTCAAAACTAGACACTTTAAATGTTTCACGTGAAACATTTCTTGAATTAGATGAATTTAAAGAAATGATTTTGGATGAAAACAAAAAAATAAATTTAATTAGCCAACATACTGAGGAATTAGCCAGAGATAGACATATAATTGACTGTGCACAAATCATTGATTTAATTGATGAAAATCACCTATCTTGCACTGATTTAGGATCTGGCTCAGGTTTACCTGGTTTAGTTTTAGCTATAATAAAAAAAAAACAAAAATCGAAGATGAAATTTTTTCTTTACGAAAAAAGTTTTAAAAAAAGCAATTTTTTAAAAAAAGTTATTAATAAATTCGAACTTAACGCCGAAGTAATAAATCAAAATATATTTGATCAAAAAAAATTAAATTCTGATTTGATTGTAGCAAGAGCATTTAAACCTTTGCCGGTTATTTTAGATTTAGTAACGAAAAACTTTAATGATTTTAAAGACATCATTTTGTTTTTAGGAAAAAGTGGAAAGAGTTCCATTGAACAATGTCTACAAAATTGGAATTTAGAATTTATGGAGAAAAAAAGCGTAACAGAAAAAGATTCACTTATTATAAAAATAAATAAAGTTAGAAAAAAAAAATGAAAGAAAAAATTATTTCAGTCATTAATCAAAAGGGCGGTGTTGGGAAAACGACGACCGTAATTAATTTAGCGGCAGGACTTAGTTTAAATGGAAAAAAAATACTAGTTATAGATTTAGACCCACAAGGAAATGCAACAACAGGATTAGGTTTGTCTAATGTAGCAGATACTAGCAAATCAATTTATGAAGTCTTGAATGGAAAAGAGGAGATTAAAAGTTCAATTCAGAAGACTAACTTCCAAAATTTAGATATTGTAACATCAAATGTTGATTTATCTGGTTTGGAGGTTGAAACCGCAGATGACGAGAATAGGGCATATCTTTTAAAGACTAAATTAACTGCATATTTAAACAATTCTAGTCATTCATACGACTACGTCCTGATCGATTGCCCACCTTCATTGAGTTTATTAACCGTAATGGCTTTAGTGGCATCAGACTCATTAGTCGTACCTTTGCAGACAGAATTTTTTGCACTCGAAGGAATAACGCAGCTTATTAAAACTATTGATCGTATTAAGGTTGGTCTTAATCCAAATTTATCTGTAAGAGGAATTCTGTTAACGATGTATGACAAAAGAAACAGACTTTCAGCGCAAGTTGAAACAGATGCAAGAGACTATTTTAAAGAAAAAGTTTATCAAACTGTAGTTCCCAGAAATGTTCGTTTATCAGAAGCACCTTCTCATGGGGTTCCAGTTTTAATATATGATAAACAATGTCCAGGAAGCAAATCTTATATCAAATTCACAGAAGAATTTTTAGCTCAAGAATCGAGTTACGTAACAGCAGCATGAGCAGTATTTTTAAAAATAAAAAAGGTTTAGGAAGAGGATTATCCTCTTTAATAGGAGATACAAAAACAGTCTCTAAAAACAACAAAATTTCTGTAAGTGATTTAATTAGAAATAGGTATCAACCAAGAAAAACGTTTGACGAAGAAAGCTTAGAGGAGTTGACTAATTCAATTAAGTCTAGAGGTATCATTCAGCCAATTATTGCAAGGCCTTCAACCGGAAACAAATATGAGATAATAGCAGGAGAGAGAAGGTGGTTAGCAGCTCAAAGAGCAGGCCTTCATGAGGTACCAGTGGTTGCTGTTGAGGCTGACGATAAAAAAGCTCTTGAATTTGGTATTGTAGAAAACATTCAAAGACATGATTTAAATTCAATAGAGGAAGCAGAAGGCTATAAAAGATTGATCGATGAGTTTAGCTATGATCAAGAACAAGTCGCAAAATTTATTGGTAAAAGCAGAAGTCATATTACTAATAGTTTAAGACTTTTAAATTTATCAAGTTACATAACTGATTTGATAAAAACTAATAAGATTTCTCCAGGTCACGCTAAAATTTTAGTTGGCCTTAGTAATTCTGATCAAATCGCAAAAAAAATAGTAAAAAAAAATCTTTCCGTAAGACAGACAGAAAATCTTGTAAGACTGTATAAGTCTCCAACTAAGTCAATAAAAATAACAAAGGACCCAAATATCAAAAAAATTGAAACCGATCTTATTGAAAAAATAGGTCTCAAAACTCAAATAATAAACAAAAAAAACAACAAAGGGACTGTAACTTTTGATTATAGAGATTTAGATCAACTTAATCACTTGATTGAAATTATTAAGAAATATTACTAACTATTATTTGAGGTTTCGTAAATAAAATTAAAAACCAACATCAAGCTAATTGAACTGTTTTTTTTTAAGAAAATTTCTGTCTTATTTATGTTTGCTATCAAATCTTTTATTTTTGATTTTGACCAGTTTTCAAGTTGTTTTTTAACTATTGGTTTGTCTTTCCAAAAGATTGGTGGTGTATAACCATTTATCAAACTATCAAAACTAATATTGCCACTTTGTCCTTCATAAAGACTAAGTAATCTTTTTGCTTTTTGCAAAAATGTTCTTAAAATTAATATTCCATCCTCAGATTTATAGTTACTTTCATTAAGTATTTCACATGTTTTTTGGGGGTTTTTACATAAAGATGTATCTACCAATTCATTAATATTAAAATTTTCTGCAAGGTTCGTTAATTTATAAATTTCTTCTAAATTTATATTTTTTTTATCTATCAGGTAAATCAAAACTTTATCTAACTCAGATCTTAAATGTCCTCTATCTCCGTTGCATCGAGATATTAGAAGATTAATAGTTTCCTGTGAAATACTTATTTTGTAATTGCAAAAAAATTTTTTTGCAATTTCTGTTAAAGTAATTGAAGTATCTTTGTAGGTTGGAACTATTATTAGCTCTTTCTCTTTTTCAAAAAGGTTTCTTAATTTTGATCTTTTCTCTAATATATTTGAGTTCAAAATAATCTTGGTATCAGAAATATTTTTGTCCATTATTTTTTCAACAACGTCATAAATTTTTTCTGAACATCGATTTATAATTATATTATTTTCTTTCTCAAAAAGTGATTTATTAAACAATTTTTCATAGAATAACTCATTATTAGAAACAATTTGTCCTTCGTCGTAATTTTCAAAATTTCCTGAAATTTTTTTTTTTAGTGTTTGAATGATTTCTTTTTTAAGACCTTCATTTTCTCCATAAACCAAAAAGATGCTGTGTTTATCAAACTTTATTTTGTTTATTTCGAAGTGTTTGATTATCATTCAATAGTTCCTAATAAAAATATTATGTCATTAGAAATCTTATTATTTAAATTATTTATAATGTTATCCTCATATTGAGACATATCAAATTTATCACTTTGCACATCATAACTAAATTCTTCATTAAAATTTTTGGTACTTAAGAGGTTATCTCTTTCGTTTTTAATCTTTAAATTAACAATTACTGAAATTTTTTTTTTTGATGGATCACCCTTACTGTCTTTCAAAACTGTTGTGAGTGATTGGTCATAGTCTATCTCTAATTTTAATTTATTTAATGCATCTTTATTTGAAAGCGACATAATAGTATTTTCAATAAAGAATGAATTTTTATTTTCATTTTCGTTTTTAATTTCCATAATTTGAAAATTACTATTTTTTGAATTGTATATTGGTTTAAACCCACAATTAGCCAACATCACATACAAGACTATCATTGATATTAAAGATTTCATTTTACTATTAGATTTATCAGCTTATTTTTAACAATTATATGTTTAAAAACACTTTTCTTTTCCAGAAAATTAGAAATTTTTTTATCTTTTTTAACATTTTCTATAAGTATTTTGTCGTCTAGATTTTTTTCAATTTGAATGAGAGATTTTTTTTTTCCGTTAATTTGTATCACTATATTAACGTATTTTTCTTCTAAATATTCTTTTTGTGGTGTGGGCCAAGCTATATTCTCGTTTTTTTTAATTTCTGTCAAACACTCTGACACAAGGTGTGGGAGTATTGGAGACATTAAGATTAAAATTTTTGAGTAATTTTCCTTCAAATCTTTAATATCAGATTTTTCAATTTCTTTGATTAAAAAATTATAAGTTTCATGTAAGTAAGCTATTAAAACATTCATGTTAAATTTTTCTAGACTGGAAGTATACTTTTGAACTAATTTATTTGTATATATAGTTAAATTTACATCTTTGTTATTCCTTTTTTTATTATTAATTTCTTCATTAATTCTTTTATGCAATATCCAAAACTTCTGGACAAATTTATAAGATGCGAGCATACCTTGCTCAGACCATTGAACATCTTTTTCAGGTGGACTATCAGATAATATAAAAAATCTAACAGCATCAGCGCCAAACTGATCCATAATTTTTTCAGGATCAATTGTATTTTTTTTAGATTTTGACATTGATTCAGATGGCCCAACCAAAATTTTTTTTTTGTCTTTTATTTTAAAAAAATCTTTCCCATTTTCAGAAAAAACTTCGTCTGGGCTAACCCACTTATTATCTTCATCTTTGTAAGTTTCATGACACACCATACCTTGTGTAAATAAACCCTGAAAAGGCTCAAGTGATATAAAATTTTGATTTCCATGTCCTAAAGCTTGCATAAAAAATCTGGAATATAGTAAATGTAAAATTGCGTGTTCAACTCCGCCTATATATTGATCAACAGGCATCCAATATTTTATATCATCTTTATCAAAACCATACTCATTATTTTTAGGAGAACAAAAACGTAAAAAATACCATGAGGAATCAACAAAAGTATCAAGTGTATCAGTATCTAAAATACAATCTTGTTCCTTGATTTTAATTTTTCTCCAATTTTTTTGATGATCTAAAGGGTTTCCTTTTGTGTTAAGGTTTATTTTTTCAGGAAGTTTTATAGGCAACATTTCTTTTGGAACTTTAACAATATCCCCATTTTTATTGTATGCAATAGGTATAGGGCATCCCCAATATCTCTGTCGTGATATACCCCAATCCTTAAGTCTAAAATTAATTTTTTTCTTTCCTAATTTATTTTTAGTTAAATAATCAATGCTCTTTTCAATTGCTTCTCCAGGTGTTTTAAGGCCATCTAAAAAAAAAGAATTAATCATTAAGCCATCACCAACATATGCATCATCTTTAACTTGAAAATCATTATTTTTATCTTTTGGTCTGACTACGGTTTTAATATTAAGATTATATTTTTTAGCAAATTCAAAATCTCTTTGATCATGTGCAGGACATCCAAAAACTGCACCAAAACCATAGTCCATGAGAACAAAATTTGCAAAATATACAGGAACTTTTATTTTTGGGTCCATTGGATTTAAAGCCTGAAGAATTGTTTTAAAACCAATTTTTTCAGCTTGAGCAATAGACTCTTCTGTTGTTCCTGTTTTTGAGCACTCGTTTTTAAATTTTTCAAATTCTGGATTGCCCTCAAAATGTTTAGACAAAGGATGATCAACCGACAGAGCAAGAAAAGAAAAGCCGAATAATGTATCAGGTCTTGTTGTGAAACATTTTATGTTTCTAATTGGCAAATCCCCCTCAATTTTAAAATCGACTTCACAACCAAATGATTTACCGATCCAGTTCTTTTGCATTGTTTTAACTTTATTGGGCCACTCAGATAGTCCATCTAAACCATTTAATAATTGTTCAGAAAATTTAGAAATATTAAAAAACCATTGATTTAATTTTTTTCTTTCTACTTGTGCTCCAGATCTCCATCCTTTTCCATCTATAACTTGTTCATTTGCAAGCACGGTTTGATCTATTGGGTCCCAATTTACATAATTTTCCTTCCTATAAACCAGTCCTTTATCATACAACTCCAAAAAAAAGAGTTGTTGGTGTTTGTAATAGTCAGGTGAGCAAGTAGATATTTCTCTATCCCAATCTATTGAAAGACCTAATTTTTTTAGTTGCGTTTTCATAGTTGAGATATTTTTTTCTGTCCATTCTTTTGGATCTAAATTATTTTCTCTCGCTGCATTTTCAGCTGGCATTCCAAATGAATCCCACCCCATTGGATGAAGCACATTAAAATCTTGTAATTTTTTATACCTAGCTAAAACATCGCCAATTGTATAATTTCTTACATGCCCCATATGAATTTTTCCAGATGGATATGGAAACATTTCTAAACAATAAAACTTTTTTTTGTCTTTATTTACACTGGATTTAAAAGTTTTGTTTTTTTCCCAAAACTTTTGCCATTTTTCCTCGGTTGATTTGAAATTGTATCTGTCCACTTAAAAAAAAATTATCTTTTTTTAATTAAACCTTTAGCTCTTTTTTTTCCTTCAGTCTCTTTGAATTTTTTGAAATCATCGTTTTCAAATAATGCTGCTTTTTTTAAAATAGCTAATTTTAATTCACTTTCAAGTTTTGATTTAATTTTTTTAGTTTTACAATTGTTTAGCACACAAGTTTTTTCAAAAACCAATACTTTAATTGCGTCAGCCCTAATTTCATTTGATACAAAACGAACTGTTATTTTTAATTCTCTGTTTGTATTTTCAGTATTACTTTCTGACGAGAACCATTCTGTAATTAAAATTCCACCAGAGTAACTTGCGTTGGTTAATGGAACAAAATCTAAAACATCAACTGCGCCTCTCCACAGTGGATTTGAAGATGCAAAATCAAAATCTCCACCTCGTGTTGCTCCTCTTCCAAATCTAAAGCCTCTACCTTCTTGTATATTTTTTTTTACTCTTTGATCAACATTAACAGGATTATCTTTTACGTCTGATCTTTTGTACCAACCACACGAATTAAGAAAGAATATTGAAAAAATTATTAAAGCGATAAATTTCTTTAGATTTGTTTTCATGAAAAATATAAATATCAGAAAATAACAATTATCTCAGAATTATTTAAAAATAAGGCTTTATTAAGTGATAAAAATATCACACATTTGAAAAAAACAAGCAATATCTGTAAAAAATCGAATGTTTTAACGGTTTTCTGATAAAAAACCAATGTTCATATGAATATAACAAAAGGAGTACTTTATGAATAATTTAAAAAAAATAGGACTTACAGCATTAGCAGGTTCGCTAGTGTCTTTAGGTTCTGCAACAGCAGGCGAAATGTCTGTTTCTGGTAGTATTAACACAACTTTAAAATTTGGTAAAGGTGGTGGAAATACATCTAGAACTCTTGGTACTGACAGAGACGTAGCTTTTTCAGGCAGTGGTGAATTAGATAACGGAACATCGTTTTCTATGAAAACTGTAATGGATGATGCGTACGCAGTGTCAAGTTCAACAACAACAATCACAACACCTACATTAGGTTCATTTACTTTAGGTACAAGTACTGGTTCTGCATCATACATGTATGATGAAGAAGTTCCACAAGCTTACGAACAAGTATCTGATGTTGTAACAAATGGGGCAAACGTAGTCGGTAACTTTATGGATTCTAACCACGTCATGTACACAGCTCCAGCATTGGAGATGATGGGTGCAACTATTCAAGCACATCTTGGTTACTCTCCACAAGCTTCTGACGGTGGTGCTGGTGACGGTGGACAAGCTACTTTCAGTGAAACTTATGGATCTGGTGCAGAAGCTGGTCTAACAATCACTTACGATGCTCTAAAAATTGGTGTCTACGGTGCGGAGAGAGATAATGTTGTTCCTAACGTAGCAGGAACTGATGCTACAAGTGATGAGTTTAACGGTGTATGGTATGCAAAATATAGTTTTGGACCAGTATCAATCGGTTACTCAGAATCTTACGTAGACGCAGGTCTAACAGGTACAGCTGAGTCAACTACAACTGCAAAAGGTGAAAGAACTGCAGCTGGTTTGTTTGAAGGTGACCAAATGTCAATTGCGTTTAACGTAAATGACAACTTGTCAATCTCATACACTGCTGCAGAAGATACTTACGACTCTCAGGACGATGCTGCAACAGCTGTAACAACTGATGATGATGTAACAGAGGAAATTGATGCGATCCAAATAGCTTACTCTATGGGTGGTATGTCAATTAAAGCATATAACATGGAAGTAACTAATCCAGGTCATGATGAAGACGCTGCTGATCAAAGCGTAACTGAAATTGCATTAGGATTTGCATTCTAATTTGTTTTAGTTTTAAAATTAAAACGGCCCAGTATTTATACTTGGGCCGTTTTTTTTTATCCATGATATTGCCGCAATACCGCTAGGAGAGCATAGTTTAGACCTTTTGAGAGTTTTTTGATTAATTCCACCAAGTAAAACAATTTTATTTTTTGTCATTTTTTTTAATAAATTGGTTTTTATGACATCGAGAAATTTTTTATTTTTGTCATTTTTAAAAACAGGACTTAAAAAAATACGTGAACAACCCTGTTTTTCTTTTATTTTAAGCTCGATTGCGTTGTGGGCAGAACCTATTACTTCAAGACTCTTTTTTGTTATGTTCTGAAATCTTAAATGTTTTTGAAATGCGGGGATATATAAACCATCGAAATTATACTTAATTGCATCTTTTAAATTATTAGAAATATAAACTTTCCTTCTATTAATTTTACAATGAATAACTAATTTTTTTAGCTCATTAGGGTTATTCTTATTATTGTAATTTCTATATATTAATGAAATTTGAGTAGATAATTTTTCAATTTCATTTTTGTTAAATTCATCTATAAAATAATAATATTTAATATTCATATGGAGAATGTAGTAAAAAATTTTGACTTAGTAAAAGAGGAAATAAGTAATTTTAAAAATGTTAATATTGTTGCGGTATCAAAAACATTTCCAATAAGCCATATATTACCCCTGATAAATCATGGTCATCAACATTTTGGAGAAAATAAAGTTCAAGAAGCTCAAGAAAAATGGACATCAATTAAAAATGATTTTCCTAATTTAAAATTACATTTAATAGGTAAATTACAAACTAACAAAGTAAAGTTTGCCCTACCTTTATTTGATTATATCCATTCTTTAGATAGCATTAAACTTGCAGAAAAAATTTCGTTAGAACAGGAGAAAAAAAATTTTAGACCGAAAATTTTTATTCAAATAAATTTGGGAAAAGAAAGTCAAAAATCTGGCATTGATCAAGATGACCTAGAAAATTTTTATCAAAAATGTGTAACTGAATATAATCTTAACATCATAGGTATTATGTGTTTACCTCCATTTGATGAAGATCCGACTCCTTTTTTTAAAAAGATGCAAAATTTATCAACAAGTTTAAAATTAAAAGAAATTAGTATGGGAATGTCTAATGATTATATGGATGCTTTAAGGTTCAAGGCAACATATATAAGAGTTGGTTCCAAAATTTTTGGAAACAGAAGCTAAGATATCTTAATTTTTGAATTTTTTTTTATTATCTTCAATAATATTTCAATATCATTCAAACTTAATGCTATGCACCCTCTAGTGGGTCTATAATTATTTGTAACGTGAATAAAAATTGCGCTCCCTTTATTTTTGATTATTCTTTGGGTGTTATAGTTGATTACAATAATAATGTCGTAAATTTTATCTTTTCTATACAACTTTTCGGCTTTAATTTTTTTATTTAATTTGATCTCTTTATTATAATTAATATTGTTAGGGTCATCACACCAACCCATTTGTTTATTTATTCTAATAGTTTTTAATTTTGTATTAGGTTTATCTACCCTGTCGTTTCTATAATAAACTTGTCCTAATGAAAACGTTCCTATCGGAGTACAATTGTCCCCCTCTAATTTATTTTTTTTTAAACCATTTTTACTAACAGAGCATTTAAATTGGAAATCATCACAAATTAAGGTGTCTTTATTTTTTAGTTTAATTATCATAAGTTCTAAAATATATGGTAAATCAAAAATTATATATAATCAATTTATCAAATTTTTACGATATCATCAGCGAACTCAAAGAACATATTGGTTACGAAATATCAAAATTTGATGACAAAAAAATCTTTTTTGATAAATACAAGAATGGAAGTATTTCTACAGAAAACTCAATTTTAATCGTTCATGAGAAAGAATATGAACTTTTTGTTAAAAATATAAACGAAGATCAAATTATTAAATTTAAACCCCCAGTAAATATTTTTGCATTTATTGAAAATTTAAATGTGAGATTTATTCAGAAAAAATATCAAGACCAATCAAATGTAAATGTCAAAGAATTTTTTTTAGACATCAACTCAAGAGAACTAAAAAAGGGCAAATCAACTTTAAAATTAACTGAACGAGAAACTGATATGATATTGTTTCTAAATAATTCAAACAAACCAGTAAATATTGAAACTTTGGAAAAAGAAATTTGGCAACATTCTTCGGAACTTGAGACTCATACAGTTGAAACCCATATCTATAGACTTAGAAAAAAGATAAAGGCAGAGTTTGGAAATGACGATTTAATAAAAAGTAATAAAAATGGATATACTATTTAATGAAAAAGAAAAATTTTATTGCAAAAAATTTATTTTCAAAAAAATATAAACCAAGAGTAATTAAGCCAAAAAAAGGAAAGGGAAGTTTTAAGAGAAAGAAAAAGTAATTAAATCCGAGCACCTATTTGTTGAATTACTTTTGATGACATCTCAGTACCCTTTTCTAAGCATTCTTTCTGAGACATATTGTTAACATGACCATGTAAGAAACCTGCCGCAAATAAATCACCAGCACCTGTGAGATCAACTATTTTAAGATTTTTTTTAATCCCACATTCTGTTACCTCACTTCCATTAATAGATATGGCACCTTTTTCCCCTCTTGTTATAACTAATAACTTTTTTAATTCTTTAGCAAAACTAATTACATCTTCAAAACTTTTCGCATCAATTAAAGACATAATTTCTTGTTCGTTAGCAAAAGTTATATCTAGTTTATTTTTAACTATTTCTAAAAAATGAGGTTTGTGTCTATCTACGCAAAATTGATCTGATAATGACATAGCAACTTTATTTGCATTATTTATTGCTTTATCAAATGCTTTTTTGGGGTCACCCTCATCCCAAAGATATCCTTCTAGAAAAACAATTTCACTTTTTTTGATTGCATTTGTATCAACATCGTTCTCGTTAATCTTTCCAGCTGTACCAAGAAACGTACACATAGTTCTTTCAGAGTCTGGAGTGACCAATATTAAACATGTGCCAGTTGGCAACTCTTCTTTCTTTTTAGAATAAAAATATTTAACATTCTCTGTCTTAAGACCATCCTCATATTTTCCTCCAAGATCATCATCATTTACTTTACCAATAAATCCAACATCATTTCCTAACTGCGATAATCCAACAATTGAATTGGCTACTGATCCACCAGAGATAGTTTTTTCAATTTTTAAGCTTGATAGCAATTGTTTAAACTCTTTTTCATCAAAAATTAATTTCATCGTGCTTTTGGTAAGGTTATTTTTTTTTATAAAATCATCGTCAACTTTACAAATAACGTCAACTATTGCGTTTCCAATTCCTAAGATTTTCATTTTATGCTTTCTTTGTCTTGACCGGTTTTTTTCTATTAGGATAACAAGATGTGCAGATTTTACAAGTTATTCCATAGCAATCTCGGGCTTTGCAAAACTCTCTTCCATAATAGATTATTTGTAAGTGAAGTTTATTCCAATATTTTTTTGGAAATAATCTTTTAAGATCTTCCTCTGTTTGAACCACATTTTCACCATTAGTAAGTCCCCACCTTTGTGCCAATCTATGTATATGCGTATCTATTGGGAAGGCAGGATGACCAAAACCTTGAGACATAACTACACTTGCAGTTTTATGTCCAACACCAGGAAGTTCCTCTAGTTCCTGAAAAGTTTTTGGGACCTTACCGTTATGTTTTTCCATCAATATTTTTGAAAGATTAAAAATGCTTTTAGCTTTGATTCTAAAAATACCTATTCTTTTAATCAACTTCTCTATTTTTTTTCTACCAAGTTTTAAAAAGTGTTTTGGTTTATGATATTTTGGGTAGATATCTTTTGTGACATTATTCACATTAACATCCGTACACTGGGCAGAAAGCAAAACTGAAATTAAAAGGGTAAATACATTTCTACTATGTAATGGAACAGAAATTTTTGGATATATTTTATTTAAAATTTTAAGAACTATCTTAGCTCTTTTTTTCTTTTCAGCCTCATTGAGTCTCATTTAAAATTTAAAACATTTCTCATTGAGTAAAGACCAGGTCTTTTAGACATGAGCCATTTAGCTGCTGTTAAAGCTCCTTCAGAATATAAAGCCCTATCAAATGCCTCGTGATTAAGAGTTATAATTTCTTTACCACTTGAAAACTTTACTTCGTGCTCCCCAACAGTCTCACCTTTTCTTATTGAATTAAAATTTATTTTTTTCGCGTAAGGAAAATTTTTCTTATTGAAATATTTTTTACCAATTATTTTATAAAAATCCTTTTTTTTTCCAACTGCTATACCTTTACCTAACATTAAAGCAGTGCCAGATGGATGATCTTTTTTGTGTTTATGATGCACTTCATAAACTTTGCTTAAGAAATTGCTTCCCAACGAGCTTGATGCAATTTCGGTAAGATACATTAAAAGGTTTATTCCTAAGCTCATATTACCCGCTTTTAAAATTGGTATCTTTCTTGCATACTTTTTAATCAATTCTTCTTCTTTCTTAGAAAATCCAGTTGTGCCAATCACGACCTTTTTTTTTAGCTTTGATGCTATTTTTAAAACCTGAAAAGTACATTTTGGTATTGTAAAATCAATAATGATATTTGCTTTTCTAAAAGCGCTCTCATTATTTAATTCAGGTTTGATACCTGATATTTTTTTATAAATTTTTCTACTCTCTGTGAGTGTGACAAGCTTAAATTTTCTATCTAATTTTGAAGACTTAATTATCTGCTGACCCATTCGGCCTAAACAACCAGTTACAGCTAATTTAATTTTATTCATGCAAAAATCAAATAAGAAAGTACCACAACAACTAAAACAATAATACCCCAAATAGACAAGTTTTTAAAAAGTTGTTTTTTTTCAGAATTACTTCTTAAAAAATTTGGTAATACTAAAATTAAAACTGCAATTAATGCTATAGATGGCACTATTTGTTCAAGACCCATTATTTAGTTTTTCCAAAAATTTTTAGCTTTTTCGAAGAATTTTTTTATACTAGGGTTTGACTTTTCATTCTCAATTTGTCTGAATTTTTCTAGCAATTCTTTTTGTTCTTTATTAAGAGAGATTGGTACCTCAGTATTTAGCTGAACATATAAATCACCATATCCACTCCCTCTTATATATGGCATTCCTTTTCCTTTAAGTCTTAGTTGTTTCCCACTTTGAGTCCCTGCTGGTATTTTAATTTTAGCTTTTCCTCCATCGATAGTAGGGATTTCTATAGTCGACCCCAAAGCTGCGTCTGCGATTGATATGGGACATTCAAAGTACAGGTTTTCATCAGATCTTTTAAATAGATCGTGGGAATAAACGTTAATAAATAGATAAAGATCCCCACTTCCTGCACCTCTCGAACCAGCTTCACCCTTCCCCGCTAATCTTATTCTTGTGCCGTCATCGACACCCTTTGGAATTGTAACAGATAATCTTTTCGAAGCTTGTTTTTTTCCTTGGCCACTACAACTTGAACATGGATTTGTTATTTGTTCTCCAGAACCAGAGCACTGCGGACAAGTTTGTTGTACTGTAAAAAAACCTTGGCTTGATCTTACCTGACCATGACCATTGCACATTGAACAAGAACTTGCGTTGTGACCAGGCTTAGAACCACTTCCTTTACAAGTATCACACTTTTCTGATGTGGAAAATTTTATATCTTGTTTCTTACCAGTATATGCTTCATTCAAGGAGATAGATAAGTCATATCTTAAGTCTGAACCACGATTATTTGATTTCCTTGTCCTTCTTCCACCTCCAAAGCCTTCACCAAAAAAATCCTCAAAAATATCTGAAAAGTGGCTTGAAAAATCAAAGTTTCCAAATCCCCCTCTTCCTCCACCACCATTTTCAAATGCGGCATGTCCAAAATTATCGTAGTTTTGTTTTCTCTCGTTATTAGATAAAACGTGGTAGGCCTCTGATGCTTCTTTAAATTTTTCCTCTGAATCTTTATCACCTTTGTTTTTGTCAGGATGATATTTTACTGCAAGCTTTCTATAAGCAGATTTTATTTGTTCAGGTGTGGCTGATTTGTTAATACCTAAGACGTCGTAGTAATCTCTTTTTGTCATAATTAATAAGACAAATAGTTGCTATCTTAGGCGCTTTTCTCTTTATTTTCGTCTTTTACTTCTTCAAAGTCTGCATCAACAACGTTGTCGTCTTTTTTTCCTTCTTGTTTTTGGTCCTTAGCATCTTCAGCTGGTTTTGCACTTTGTTGAGATTTGTAAATAGCTTCACCGAGTTTCATAGAAGCTTGTACTAAATCCTGTGTTTTCTTTTTAATTGCTTCAACATCAGTTCCTTTTAAAGCATTTCTTAAATCTGCAGCTGCAGTTTCGATAGCTTTTTTATCAGCTTCAGAAACTTTAGAACCATGTTCCTTTAAATTTTTCTCAGTTGAGTGTACAAGAGTATCTGCTTGATTTCTTGCATCAACAGCCTCTCTTTTTTTCTTATCTTCTTCTTTATTTGCTTCAGCATCCTTAACCATTTTGCTAATCTCTTCATCGCTTAAGCCTCCAGAAGCTTGAATTTGAATTTTTTGTTCTTTACCAGTTCCTTTATCTTTTGCTGAGACGTTTACTATACCGTTAGCGTCTATATCAAAAGTTACCTCAATTTGAGGAACTCCTCTTGGTGCTGGAGCAATTCCAACCAACTCAAAGTTTCCTAAAATTTTATTATCAGAAGCCATTTCTCTTTCACCTTGGAGAACTCTTATTGATACAGCTGGCTGATTATCTTCAGCTGTAGAAAATACTTGGCTTTTCTTTGTAGGAATAGTTGTGTTTTTATCAATCAGTTTTGTTGATACACCACCTAAAGTTTCGATACCTAAAGAAAGAGGTGTTACATCTAATAATAATACGTCTTTTACATCACCTTGAAGCACACCGGCTTGAATTGCAGCACCCATAGCAACTACTTCATCAGGGTTAACAGATTTATTCGGTTCTTTGCCAAAAAAGTTTTTAACTTCTTCAATTATTTTTGGCATTCTTGTCATACCTCCAACAAGAACTATCTCGTCGATGTCACTTGCTGATAGACCAGCATCTTTAAGAGCAGTTTGGCATGGTGGCATTGTTCTCTTAATTAAATCTTCAACTAAAGCTTCAAGCTTAGCTCTTGTCATTTTTAAGTTTATGTGTTTTGGACCAGTTTTGTCAGCTGTAATAAAAGGAAGATTTATTTCAGTTTGTGCCGCAGAAGACAATTCTATTTTAGCTTTTTCTGCTGCCTCCTTTAATCTTTGTAATGCAAGTTTATCAGATTTTAAATCAATTCCATTATCTTTTTTAAATTCAGAAAGCAAGTATTCTACAATAGTGTTATCGAAATCCTCTCCACCTAAAAATGTATCACCATTTGTTGATTTAACTTCAAATACTCCATCACCTAATTCTAAAATCGATACATCAAATGTTCCACCACCAAGGTCGTAAACAGCAATCTTTTTGTTTGCTTTTTTGTCTAGACCATATGCTAACGATGCAGCAGTTGGTTCATTAATAATTCTTAAAACCTCTAAACCTGCAATCTTTCCAGCATCTTTAGTAGCTTGTCTTTGAGCATCATTAAAATATGCTGGCACAGTAATCACTGCTTTAGTAACCTCTTGACCTAAATATTTTTCAGCAGTTTCTTTCATTTTTTGTAAAACGAACGCTGATATCTGAGACGGTGAATACTTTTTTCCTTTAGCTTCTATCCAAGCGTCACCTTTTTCTGAGTTAATTATCTTAAAAGGAGATGTTTCAATATCTTTTTTAACTGATGGGTCAGAAAAGTTTCTTCCAATTAATCTTTTAACAGCAAAAATTGTGTTTTCAGGGTTTGTAACAGCCTGTCTTTTTGCTGGTTGACCAATAAGCTTCTCATCATTTTCAGTAAAAGCTACTACTGAAGGAGTAGTTCTTGCTCCTTCCGCGTTTTCTAAAACCTTTGCCTGTGTACCTTCCATTATGGAGACACATGAATTTGTAGTTCCTAAATCTATTCCTATTACTTTGCTCATAATTTCTTATATTTGAAACTCATATATGTGCTTTTTCTTAATCTACAAGTTCCCATATCTTATTTTTTTGGCTCTTTTTCCACGGTTTTATGTGGTTTTTTCGATACCCCAACTAATGATGGTCTTAAAAGTCTATCTTTTAACATAAATCCTTTTTGTATTTCCTGCACAATTGTTCCAGACTCTTTGCTGTCGTCTTCAATCTCCATCATCGCTTGATGTTTATTTGGGTCAAGCTTCTCATTTATAGAAACTACAGGCACAATATTATTCTTCTTAAAAATTGTTAGTGTGTCATTTAAAATAATTTCTATGTGGTCCATAATTTTCTTCTTTGAATTTTCATCTAAGTTTTGGTCATTATTTATCGATTGTTTTGATCTTTCAAGATTGTCTAAAAGGTTTAACGCATCTCTCGCAAAAACCATGCCACCATAATCAAATGCTTCATCTTTTTCTTTTTCAAATCTTCTACGTTGATTTTCTAATTCAGCGAATGATCTTGTTAGTTTATCTTCTAATTGAAGTATTTTTTCTTCAGGGCTTATTTTTTTTTCTTCTTCAGCCTTATTATCTTCAGACTTATCTTTATTTAAATCTTCTTTATTTTCCTCAATAGTGTTTTTTTCTTCAGGCATTAAAGGTAATATGGTAAGAAATTTGGTATTTACTAGATGAAAAATAAAAAAATTTCCAAAATATTAATAGGCACTAATAATCGAGGAAAACTGAGAGAAATTGCTAATTTATTACCTAAAAAGGTAAAAGTTTTTTCAACTAAAGATTTTAACCTTAAAAGCCCAAATGAAACTGGCAAAACTTTTAAATCTAACGCGCTAATTAAAGCAAAATTTTTTTCAAAAAAAACAAATCTAATATGTTTATCAGATGACTCGGGTTTAGAGATTGATGTTCTCAAAAAAAGGCCAGGAATTTTTTCAGCTCGATGGGGAGGTAAAAAAAAGGACTTCAATAAAGCAATGCAAAGAGTCTACAAAGAATTAGATAAAAAGGATAAAGAATGGAGAACAAAAAAAGTTTCAGCAAGATTTATTTGTGCTCTAGTTATCTATTGGCCAAACAGAAAAAAAATTTATTCTTTAGGTAAAGTAAGTGGAAAAATATCTAAAACCAAAAAAGGAAAAAATGGATTTGGATATGATCCAATCTTTATTCCAAATGGTCACAAAAGAACTTTTGCTGAGATGAGTAAAAGTTACAAATATAAAATTGACCATAGAGCAAAAGCCTTTAAAAAAATTAAAAGATTTTTTTAAATTTATTGTTTTCCACCTTATAAAAATTTAAAACATGTTTTACACGTTTATCCTCTATTTCAAATAAACCAATTTTGCCTTTAAAAGTATTTTTCTGATCAAATAATCTATTATTTAATTGGAAATTATTTACTTTAGAAAGATAAAAAATTAATCCAACCATATCGAAACCTAATAACGAGATTTGATTTGGCTCAGATGAATATTTTTTAAAATATTCCTGTTTGAATTCATCAAAATTTTTTTTATTTACTGAAGGAAAATATAGATTCTGGGAGCTATCCTCATTAAGTAAAGACTCATCAAACCATTGGTTTAATGTAATGAAATATGTTTTTTTTGGTGTGACATCTGTATAAATTAAAGATGTCGTTATACTTTTAAGTGTTTCATCAAAGGCAGAAATTAACACAGAGTCAAAATTTACTTTTCCAAGAGTGTCTTTTTTTTCTAAATTTTCTATTATTTTTTCTTTATTGAACTCATCTGACTCTTCTACCCTTTTTATTTCATCTGCTAAATTTTGCTTTCTTCTATCGTATTTGGTAATTTTTTCTATTCTCTTTGTTAACAAAGTTGGATCCGACTCATAAAAATATTTTTTTTTCAATTTTATATTGGTTAAAGATAAACCCTTTTCAATTTCATCTTTAAAGAGATCTTCAGGAATTAAGCAAATTGTTTTATCAAGTCCCTCTATTTTTTGAAATTTTTCAATTGCTTCAAGTTGCGATAATGCATTTACACCAACAGAAATAATATTGTTACCTTTTTTTTCAAGTTTATTTGTAAAGGATAAAAAAATCGCATCATTTAGTTTTGATAAGTTTTTAATATTTTTTTCAAAAATTGGACCTATAAAAATTCTTACACCATTATCGTAAAGTTCTTTAGCAGCTATGAAGTTTTGCTCAGGATCATCGAAATTGTTTTTTGGTAGAATCTCTATTTTAGAACTGTCAATCTTATTCACAGCCATACCTACAGATCTTAAAACAGAGGTCCCAATATTCTTATTCTCACCACTCAAAGGTAATAATAATCCTATCTTTATTTTCTCTGAAGCTGATGTCGAAATAGAGCTTACTATTAGAAAAGTTAAAATAGATATTAAAAAGTTAATTTTATTTTTCATTTCATTACTAAATATTATATTCTTTTAAAACAATGAAGTCTAAAACTCAAAAACTTAAAAAGGGACTTTACATAGTTTCTACCCCTATAGGAAATTTAAAAGACATTACTTTTAGAGCAATAGATATACTTAAAAAATCAGATATAATTTTATGTGAAGATACAAGAAACTCAAAAAAGCTACTTAGTCATTATGAGATTAAGTCTAAGTTGGTATCGTATCATAAATTTAACGAGAGAAAAATTTCTAAAGAAATTGTTTCTGAAATTCAAAAATATAACATCATATCTCTTATTTCAGATGCTGGTACTCCAGCTGTTTCAGATCCAGGTAGAATACTTATCAAAGAATGTGTTTCAAAAAATATACCAATTATACCTATCCCAGGCGTTTCTTCAGTTACTACAACAGCCTCTATTAGTGGGTTTTCAGAAAAATTTATTTTTTTCGGTTTTTTGTCTGAAAAATTGTCATCATTAAAAAAAGAACTTGAGATGTTAAGTAAAATTGATTGTGCAATTATTTTGTTTTCATCTCCAAGAAAATTTCTTAAAAATTTAGATAAATTTCAAGAATATTTTAATGATAGAGAGCTAGTGATTTGTAGAGAAATAACAAAATTACATGAAGAGTTTATTAGATTAAAAGTAAAAGATTTAAAAAAACTTGATTTAAATATTAAAGGTGAATTAACAGCCATCTTCTCTGAAAAGAAAAATTCAATTAACAATTTTAATTATCTTACCGAATCTGATAAAAAAATGATTAACAAAATGTTACCAAAGAAAACAATCAAAGATATTGTAGATTTTTTTAAAGAGAGAAGTATTTCAAAGCGAACAATTTATAGTTATTGTCTTGAAAAAAAAAATGAAAATTAGGTTTTTATTTATTTTACTAATATTTTTAAACTCTTGCGCTGGAACAGGCACAACAGGGATATTTGGAACAGGTGTATCAATTGCAGTAGATCCAAGATCTATTGGAACTCAAATTGATGACACAATAATGCAAAAAAACTTATCAACCAGACTTACTTTGGAAGATACAAAGTATTTTTTAGCTGTAAAATCGAAAGTTCTGGATGGTAGAATTTTTATAACTGGTAAAGTTGATAATCCAGAAGATAAACTCAAAATTACTAAAATTGCATGGGAGACAGAAGGTGTAAGATCTGTAAGAAATGATATCATTATTAAAGAAGAATTTAATTTTAAACAGTCAGCTAAGGACCTTCTAATTACTTCTCAATTAAGAACAGCCTTGATGTTTAACAAAGAAATCAAATCAAGGAATTATCAAATAGATACATACAAAAAACGTATATATATTTATGGTATTGCTGAAACTAAAAACGAACTTAAATTGGTAGTTGATGAGGCTAAGTCAATTTTAGATGTTGAAAAAGTGGTAGCAAGTATCCTTTTAATGGAAGACTTAAGAATTCAAAAAAATTAGTTTTTTTTATTATAATCGATTACACCAGCAGAATATGCAGCAACAGACGCCAAATTTAAAATTTCTGATGTTGAACTTCTAAGTGGAGCTATTTCAATTGCCTGTCCTAATCCTATAAGAAGTGGGCCAATTACTTTAGCTCTACTCATTGATTTCATTGTTTTAAAAGATATTGCTGCACTGTGTTGACTTGGCATGATCAAAACATTTGCGTTACCAACTATCTCTGAGAATGGGTATAATTCTTTATAAGTTTCTTCTAAAGCGACATCGGGTTGCATTTCCCCATCAAATTTAAAATCGACTTTCCTTTCTTTTAAAATGTGCACTGCATCACTTATTCTCTTTGTTCTATCTGTAGCTGGCTGTCCAAAAGTTGAGTGAGATAAAAAAGCAATTTTAGGATCAAAACCAAATAACCTCACAACTCTCGCTGTTGAGACTGCCATTTCTGCTAACTGATTTGCGTCTGGATACTCAATTACAGATGTATCACAGACAAATATTGTTTTACCTCTATTAATTATCATATTGAGACCAAACATTATCTCACCGGGCCTTGGATCCACTACTTTTGTGACTTTTTCTAAGGACGAGGAATAACGCCTGGTATTTCCAGTAACCATAGCATCAGCATCTCCACATGACACCATACAAGCTCCCCATATTACTCTGTCATTTCTGACAAGTTTGTCACAATCTCTTTCTAATAAACCCTCTTTTCTTTGAAGTTTTTCAAATAAGAATTTTACATATCTTTCTCTTAATTTTGTATCAGTTGAGTTAATTATCTTAATATCGAGTTTTTCTTCATAACCAATTTCATATAACTTTTTTTTAACTATATCTTCTTTAGCAATTAAGATGGGCTCACCAAGTCCATTATTTTTAAATGCTATTGCTGCCTTCAAATTATTTTCATCTTCTCCATCTGCGAACACCACTCTTTTCTGATTTTTCTTAATTTGAGAGTTTATTCCTTGAATTACCGCTACTGATGGGTCTAATCGGTTTTTGAGTTGTTCTGCATAAATATCAAAATCTTCAATATTTTTTCTTGCAACACCTGTTTTGATTGCTGCTTTTGCAACAGCAACTGGAATTACACTAATTAATCTTGGATCAAAAGTTGATGGAATTATATAATCTTTTCCGTAATGTGGTCTATCCCCACCCATTGCTGCAACCACTTCATCAGGAACTCTTTCTCTTGCCAAAGTAGCGATTGCTTTGACAGCAGCAACTTTCATTTCTTCATTTATCGTTTTAGCTCTTACATCTAGAGCTCCTCTAAAAATATATGGAAAACCAATTAAATTATTTACTTGATTTGGATAGTCTGATCTACCGGTAGCTATAATTGCATCATCTCTCACATCTTCAACATCTTCAGGAATGATTTCAGGATCTGGATTTGCACAAGCAAATACAATTGGATTTTTAGCCATTTTTTTAACCATCTCTTTTTTTAGTACCCCGGCTTGAGACAGACCTAAAAACACATCTGCACCATCAATTGCATCATTTAGAGTTCTATTTTTTGTTTTGATAGCAAACTTCTTTTTCCACTCATTCAAGTTATCCCTTTCAGAGTGAATAACACCTTTTGAGTCAATCATTGTGATATTTTTGTTCTTTACACCAGTATTTATAAAAAGATTTGCACAAGCCATTGCAGATGCACCGGCACCATTAATCACAACCTTTACATCATTAATTTTTTTTTTTGCAATATCACAAGCATTTATAAGCGCCGCACTTGTAATTATAGCTGTACCATGTTGATCATCATGAAAAACAGGTATGTCTAGTAATTTTTTTAATTCGTTCTCTATAATAAAACACTCAGGTGCTTTTATGTCCTCTAAATTAATTCCACCAAAACTTTTTGAAATATTTTTTACTGAATTAATAATTTCTTTTGTATCTGAAGAATCTATCTCAATGTCAATGGAATCTATATCCGCAAACCTTTTAAATAAAACTGCTTTTCCTTCCATTACCGGCTTTGAAGCGATTGCCCCTAAATTCCCAAGACCTAAAATTGCAGAGCCATTACTAATTACGGCAACCAGATTACCTTTAGTAGTATAGTCATATGCAAGGTCTGGATTTTTTGAAATCGCTTTTACCGGCGCGGCAACTCCAGGTGAATATGCTAAAGCCAAGTCTCTCTTTGAAGTCATTGGTTTTGAGGAAATAATCTCAATCTTGCCAGATTTATTAGTATTATGAAAATCCAAAGCTTCTTTATCTGAGTAATGTTCAATTTTATTTTTTTTCATTTTGATTATTTATGTATACAAATGAGCCAATAATAAGACTAATATGATTTATGAATATAATTAAGTCAACTGGGACTTTTAGTTTTTATACTATAATTAGCAGAATATCCGGGTACGTTAGAGACATTCTCATTGCAATATTTCTTGGTTCTGGACCTATCGCAGACGCTTTTTTTGTAGCATTTAGAATTCCAAATACGTTTAGGAGGATTTTTGGAGAAGGTTCCTTCAATGCAGCTTTTGTGCCAAGTTACGCAAAAGAGTTAACAAAATCTAAAAAAAATTCCGAAAGCTTTGCAAATAAAGTTTTTAGTTTATTAACTTTTTCACTGCTTGGACTTGTAATTCTAGTTGAATTATTTATGCCTTTGTTTGTATCACTTATAGCACCGGGTTTTAAATCCGATCCTGAAAAGTTTATTATAGCAACTGACTTAACAAGGATTACCTTTCCTTTTATACTGTTTATAAGTTTAGCATCTTTTTTTTCAGCAATTTTAAACTCACATAATAAATTTGCAGCTGCTTCAGCCGCACCAATAATATTAAATATAGTTTTAATAATTATATTATTATGCGCTAAATACCTTGATGATCATCTTGTAGTTTATATGTCCTATGGCGTCTCAATAGCTGGTTTCATTCAAATGATTTTTCTTATTTTAGTGTTGAAAAAGATTTATAAGCCTCAGTTTAAAGTAAATTTAAATATTGATAATAAAACAAAAAGTTTTTTTAAAAAACTTTTACCAAGTATTTTCTCTTCAGGAGTAACTCAAATTAATATTTTGATTGGAACTATTATTGCTTCTTTTCAAGCTGGAGCTGTATCATATTTATATTATGCTGACCGAATTTACCAAATTAATCTTGCCATTGCAGGTATAGCAATAGGAACTGTCATACTTCCAAAACTATCATCTTATATTGCTAAAAAAAAATTGAAGGATATTGATTTGATACAAAACAAGTCATTGGAACTTTCACTTTTTTTAAGCCTTCCTGCGATGGCAGGCCTATTAATTGCTTCAGAGGAAATTGTCTCATCCTTATTTGGATATGGATCTTTTTATAAAGAAGGTGTTGAAAATTCTGCAAAAGCATTATTTTATTTTGCTTTAGGTTTACCTGCATTTTCTCTAATTAAAATTCTCTCAAATTTTGTTTTTGCTAGAGACAATACCAAGATACCGTTTTATTTCTCGTTAATATCAGTCATCATTAACGCTTCTATAAGTATTTATTATTTTAGAGATTTTGGCTTCATAGTAATTCCAATTG